>JBOFFD010000163.1:0-3398 GCA_051648425.1 Planctomycetia bacterium | reverse complement strand
GAAGATAGGACTTCCGTCACAGCGCCGCTCCTGGGCGGACCGGAGTTCCGCCCTACAAATTGGTTTGCCGTCCCAACGTGGAAGAAGGTCTTTTCGCGGGCGGCGCGCCGGTCACTCGACTTTCGTCGAAATCCACCAGGTCGTACCGCCGGGGTCTTTGACGCCGCCCCGTTTGTCTTCGTCCGCTTTTCTGACCGGCTCCTGCACGGAAGCCGCACCGGCGTCAAGCGCATTTCGATAGGTCGCGTCGACGTCCGGGACGTAGACGTGGACGTGCGCCGGCAACGGCGGCCAGCCGTCGCCGCCGTCGGCGATCATGACCACCGTATCGCCGATACGGACCTCCGAGTGCAGCAGTTTACCCGCCTCGTTCGGGTATCGGCGCAGCTCCACGGCGCCGAAGACGCGGACCAGGAACTCGATGGTCTCGCCCGCCCCGTCGACGATCAGATACGGGGAGACGTCGTTGTAACCCGCCGGCTTGTAAGAAGAAACCATGAAAAACCCCTCACTCAACATCGGTCTTACACCGTCGAGAAACGACGCCGGGACGGCGCGGCGTTCGGTTGTTCACTCCGGCCCGACGCGCCGCCGGCGGTCGGCGGCGTACGCCTCGGCGAGCAGGCTTCGCACCGTTTCCGCCGTGGCCGGGCCGGGGTTCAGCACGCACACCCAATACGTATTGCCGTAGACAGGGTGTGGCAACAGATGGTCTAAGACCGTGAAATCGTACTGGGCGGGTTCAGACCCGAAGAGCGATTGGAAAACGTCTTTGCCCACGCCGATGTTCAGCCGGAAGACGCCCGGCCGACTAAGATCCGATGCTTGGTCGTGCTCGTCGCCGGCGACGATCGTGGCGAACGGGTGCATCCGCTCCGGGTCGTTGAAAAAATACCGGCCGTCCACGGCGTCGAGGACCGTGGCGCCAGGACAGGTCCGCAGAATGTATTCCCGCCAGTCCGCTTCTTCCATCTCCGAATCACTCCCGCCGCTTCAGTGCGCCGGCGGCGGCGTGGGGTGGGTCGGCGTCGGCGTCGGTTGGGGTGTCGGCAGCGGCTTCGGGGCGGCCGTCGGACCGACCACCTTCGCCTTCCGCTTCTTCAACTTCGCCGGCGGCGTCGCGTCGGTGGTGAACAGGTGCGGAATCACTTCGTCCATGTGGTTGGCGTAAATGAAGGTGAAATCGCGACGGACGGCGTCGGGCAGTTCCTCGACGTCGCGTTCGTTGTCGGCCGGCAGAATGACCTTGTTGATCCCCTCGCGGCGGGCGGCGAGCACCTTTTCCCGCACGCCGCCGACGGGCAGCACGCGCCCGGTGAGGGTGATCTCGCCGGTCATCGCCAGTTTGGGACGAATCGGCTTGTCGAACGCCAGTGACAAAAGGCTGGCAGTGATCGCCACGCCGGCCGACGGGCCGTCCTTCGAGATCGCCCCGGCGGGGACGTGGACGTGGAACTCGAACCGCTGGAAGAACTTGGCGTCGATGCCGATTTCGTTCGACTCGGCCCGCAGGTAGCCCAGCCCGGCGTGGGCCGATTCCTTCATGACGTCGCCCAGCGACCCGGTGAGTTTCAGGCCGTTGCGGCCGGGGGTCTTGATCGCCTCGATCGACAGCGTTTCACCGCCGACGGGCGTCCAGGCCAGCCCCGTCGCCACGCCCGGCGGCGCGGTTTCGACGTGCTTCGAGCGGTGGTACTTCGGTTGGCCCAATAGCGCGTGGACCTTGCGGGCGTCGATCTTGACCTTGCGACGCTTGCCCTCGGCGTGGGAGCGGGCGACCTTGCGGCAGACCGAGGCGATCTGCCGTTCAAGGTTGCGCAGGCCGGCCTCGGCGGTGTAGCCGTGGACCAACGCCCGCAGGCCGTCGTCGGTGAAATCGAACCACTTCGTCTGCATGCCGTGCTCGACCACCTGCTTCGGCACGAGGTGGCGATGGGCGATTTCGAGTTTTTCTTCTTCGCTGTAGCCGGACAGCTCGATGATCTCCATGCGGTCCAGCAGCGGGCCGGGGATCGTCGACAGCACGTTGGCGGTGCAGACGAACAGCACCTTCGACAAGTCGAATTCGACGTCGAGATAATGGTCGCGGAAGGAGTTGTTCTGCTCGGGGTCGAGCACTTCCAATAGGGCGCTGGCGGGGTCGCCGCGATAGTCGTGGCCGAGCTTGTCGATTTCGTCGAGCATGAAGACCGGGTTGCCGACGGCCATCTTGCGCAGGCCCTGCACGATTCGGCCGGGCATGGCGCCGATGTAGGTGCGGCGGTGGCCGCGGATTTCGGCTTCGTCGTGGACGCCGCCCAGGCTGACCCGGATGAATTTCCGGTCCATCGTCCGCGCGATGCTTTTGCCCAGGCTGGTCTTGCCGACGCCCGGCGGGCCGACGAAGCACAAGATCGGCCCGCGCATATCGCGGCGCAGCTTCCGCACCGCCAGGAACTCGATGATCCGTTCCTTGACCTTTTCCAGGCCGTAATGGTCTTCGTCAAGGATTTTGCGGGCGGCTTCGAGGTCGAGTCGATCGTTCGTCGTCTGCGTCCAGGGCATGGAAAGCAGGGTGTCGAGGTAGGTGCGAATGACGTGGAATTCCGGGGAACTGGGATGCATCTGCGACATCCGCTCGAGTTCGCGGCGGGCTTCCTTGACGGCGGCTTCCGACATGCCGGCGGATTCGATCCGCTCTTGGAGGTCGCCGACGTCGTTCGGGTCGTCGTCGCCTTCGCCGAGTTCGCGGCGGATCGCTTCCATCTGGTGGCGAAGGAACTGGTCGCGCTGCGCCCGGCTCATTTCCCCGGAAACTTCGTTCTCGATCTTGCTGGAAAGCCGTTGCCGTTCCAGCGCCTGCTTCGTCATTTCCAGCAAGCGGGTAAGCCGTTTGCGTAGGTTGGCTTCGGCGAGCAGCTCCTGCTTTTCCGGCGTCGAGAAGCCCAAGCCGCCGGCCAAAAGGTCGGCCAGGGCGCTCGGGTCGGCGGTGTTCATGGCGGCGACTTGCAGTTCTTCGCCGACCTGACCGCCGCCGTCGGAAAGCTCGTTGAACGCCCGACGAACGGCCACGACCAGCGCGTCGACCACCGCCGGCTCGTCGCCGACCTCCTTCACCGCTTCCACGCGGGCGACGAGGTACGGATGGGTCTTCACCACCTGCACGACGCGGGCGCGGTAGCCGCCCTGCGCGACGATGCGGGTCGAGCCGTCGGGGAACTTCAGCGTCTTCAAAATGGTGGCGACGACCACCGTCGGGAAGAGTTCCGCCAGCGCCGGCTCTTCCGTGTCGGAATCCCGCTGCGTCGCCAGCGCCACGGTACGATCGGACTTCTGCACGTCTTCAATCAGCGCGATTCCCTTTTCGCGGCTGACGACGAGCGGCATGATGACGCGCGGGAACGGAACGTCGCTGCGCA
>JBOFFD010000162.1:0-5180 GCA_051648425.1 Planctomycetia bacterium | reverse complement strand
CCCGACTGTACGTCGTACTGCGCGCCGTGCAGACGGTCGTCGGCGTCGAGCGACAATTCAAGCAACCGGGACGGCGGCGCGTCCGCGGCGCGTTGAACGGCGAACAAGCCGATCGGCCGGCGCTCCGGCGGCGAGGCGGCCAAACTGCGCTCTCCCACTTCGACGAGCCGATCGAACTTCACCGCGCGTGCGTTGGGAACGGCGGGGCTGGCGACGATCGGCGGCGGTTCAACGGCGGCGGCCGGCGTCGGTCCGCCATAGTAGTCGCGGGGGCCGCGATACCCGCCGCCGAAGCCGATGAAACCCGGTCCGAAAAATGGCGGCGGGCAGCCGAAGTCCGGGTTGCAGTTCGGCGACGTCCGGACGAACGCGCTTTGCAGCGGCCGATGCACGAACGGCGTGCGGTCGATGAAGGGAGGGGTCGGCGACGTGGGAACCAGCACCCCGTTCGGCCTAAACGGTTGAAAATTCGGCGCGGACCCTTGACGCCCGATCGACGGGCCGGCATTCGCGGGTCCGGCGCGAAGGTAATTGCGGTTCTGCGCCGCCGCTTCGCCGACGAAGGCCGCCGAAACGATACCTGCGGCGACCAGCCAAGTTCCCGTTGACGTCTTTCGCATGGCGCATCGACTCCTCGGCGGGGGCCGCCGTCACTCCGCGAACCGGGGGTGCTACCGTTTCGCTTTGTACTCGTTCAACATCTTAACGAAGTTTTTCATCCAGGGGGCGCAGTCGTGCCAAGTACGCGACGTGACGAGGCAGCCGTCCAAGGCGACGGGGGCGTCGACGTATTCACCGCCGGAATACTCGGCGTCGAAACGACACTTGCGCACCGTGGTGACGCGGCGGCCGCGGATGACGTCGGCGGCCGCCAAGATTTCAATGCCGTGACAGACCGAAGCCACCGGTTTCTCGGCCGCGAAGAACTCGCGGGTGACGCGCAGAAGTTCTTGGTCGTAGCGAAGGTATTCCGGCGCTCGGCCGCCGGAGACGACCATGCCCAAGTAGTCGGCCGCCTTCACGTCGCGGAACGCCACGTCGGCTTTCAGCTTGTAGCCGGGACTTTCGATGGTGATGTCCCAGTCGGGATGGGTGTCGTGTTGGACGAGATGGTAGACCCGTTTTTCCGGCCCCGCGACGTGGACTTCGTAATCTTCCAGCAGCCGGTAGTACGGTATCATGGTGTCGAGCACTTCGGCGGCGTCGCCGATCACCAGCAGAATCTTGTCCATCCGCCTTGCCTTTCCTTGGAATTCCGCGAAGTTTCGACTTCACAACGGCGAAGAACACGCCATTATAATAGTAATGTTCCATTCTAGGACTCGACGACGACCGCTGACGGCTTCTCCTCGAAGAGACTCTTCGACGATGAGGCCTGTCGATCGTCGCGCGAACCGTCCGCTCCGAACCGGGAGGAAGCCGTGTCGCTACCGATGGCCGATCTTCGACGGTTGCAACGTGCCGAGGGATATTTGGCGCTCGATCTGCCGCGACAGGCGATCGCCGAGCTGCAAGCGGCGTCGCCAAGTTCGCGCCAGACGTATGAATGGCTCATGCTTCGGGCCGAATGCCACCGTGCGACGGCCGACCACCACGCCTGCCTTCAGTTGTTGCGGTCAGCGCTGCTCAAACGCCCGGAGGAAGCGGTCGCCGTCCATTTGATGATGTCGTGGTGTTTCAAACGCACCAATCAAATTCAGAAGGCGATCGACGGTCTGATCGAGGCCGAGCGTCTCTGCCGGGTGCGAGGCGAAGGCGACCATCGGCCGCTGGTGGCGTACAATTTGAGCTGCTACTATGCGCTGGCGGGCAAGCGCGACGAAATGCTGGAATGGCTGGCTCAGGCGGTCGACCTCGACCCCTCGCTGGCGGAAAACGTGAAGTCGGAATCCGACTTCGACCGTTTTCGACACGACGCCAACCTCATTGAAATCGTCCGCGCCGCGAAGCAGTTCAAAACGACGCAGATTTCGTCGCAGTGACCTCGGCGGAACGACCGCCTCTTATTCGCCGTCCTTCGGCAGATTGTTCAGCGTGTACCACGCCTCTGGGTGAAGCAGCGGCTGCTTGGCGGTGTTCTTTACGCCGCCGGCGGTCAGTTGATAGACCTTGCCCGTCTTGATTGACGGCGCTCGAACCACCACCGACCGTCCATCCTCCGCGACTTCGATCTTTTCGATCCTCACGGGCCGGCGGTCTTGCTCCTCGCAACCGTACGTCGCCCAATAGTTGTAGTGGTACGATTCCAGCGAGTAAGACGCCGGATCGGCGGCCGAAGCGCGGTCGACCGGTTCAGTGAAATCGATCGCGAAACCGTCCGGCTTCACTTTCACCGCGTGCATGTCGAAACACGTCGCGCCGGTGAAAATGATCCGCTGCAAGCCGTACGGCTTCCCGCCGACGCTCCCCCACCCGCGGTTGGTCATTCCGACGATCAGACTGGCGGCGTCCGGCGCGAACTCCATGCGGTTCACGCCGCACTCGAACCCGCGCCGGAAGTGGAAGCAGGCCCCCTGATACCGGCCGCCGACCTTCTCCAACGAACAACGCATGACGAGCGATTTCGTTTGGTCGCCGATGAAGGCTTGGCCGGCGAACGGACCGAACTTGCCGGCGCCACGGTCCCACACCGGTTGGCTGGCCGACTGGCTCAAGGCGCCGTACGGGAACCAGACGGCGGGCGGTTGCACCGGCGGAGTTGCGTCCGGCTTCTCGCCGGCGGCGGGCTTGCGCCATCTTAGACCGGCCGGATGACCGACGAATTCCCCCTGCCGCAATTCCTGCAGCTTGCAGGCGGCGACCCACTCCCCCTGATTGTCACAGTAGAAGATCGTGCCGTCGGGCGCCGTGCCGACGCCGTTGGGCGACCGCAGCCCAACGGTGAACGGACTGAGCATGCCCTGCGAGTCGACCTGCACGCACCATCCGCGCCACGGCGCCTTCGATTGATGGCCGCCGGCGAAGCCGACGTTGAGCGTCAGATACAGTTTGCCATCGTGGCCGCGGGTCGGCCCAAAGACGTATTCGTGGTAGTCGCCGGAAATGCCCCAACCGTCGCACAGGGTGTCGAAACTGTCGGCGGAGCCGTCGCCGTCGGTGTCTTTGATGATCGTCAATTCGGGCCGCTGCGCGACGTAGACCACGTCGTTCTCGACCAGCATCCCGGTGATTTCGTGCATGCCGGTCGCCCACTCCTTGATGGAGAAATCGCTGGGATTCTCCGAAAGCGGCTTGGCGATGCGGTAGATTTGACCGCGACGCGTGCCGACCAGCAGCGAGCCGTCGCCGAGGAAGCCCATGCCGCCGACTTCCAAACGGACGTCTTCGGGGATCGGGTACGTCTGAATGCGATAGTGCCGCGGTTCCCCTTCCGGCGGAAAATCGACGTCCAACCGGCGCTCGAGTTCCACTGATAGCGCTTCGGGCGGCGCCGGCGCGAAGTAAAACGCCCAGTTGCCGCCGTGGTCGGTAACCTTCAGCATCAGCCGATTCTTACCCGGCGTCAGCTTCAGCGGAACGAAGTCTTGGTCCGCCATGCAGGCCCGCGACGCATCGACCGTATACAGCGCTTTACCGTTCAGAAACACTTTCAGGCCGTCGTCGCTGCCGAGCGACGCCTGGATTTCGACGGCGCGGTCGACAGTGATTTCGCGGGTGAGATAGACGACGCCGTCGTTGTCGAGGCCGGCGCCGAACAGTCTCAGATCGTTCACGCGGTCGTTCGGAAAATCGCCGTCGCGCCAACTGATTTCCTTGCCGTTCTTACCCTGGTATTTCTTAGCGAAGTCGACTTCGGTTTCCGGAGGAAACGCCGTCTCCAACCCTTGCTGATCAAGGTTGTCGAACGGACCGATGAATTTCCATCCCGACCAATCGCCGGGCGCCCCCGCGAAGCCGCTGGCCTTGAGCGAGGCGGCCTTCGTTTCCTGGCGCGTGGCCTTCTTCACGTAGTCGAGCTTTTCAGCGGCCGTCGCGGCGTGCAGCGTCAGCGAAACCAACGCAAAAGCGCCGAACGTTCGACGCATCGCTTCCGACGTGGACTTCATTTCCAACCTCGTTCTGAAAAAGGGGCTCGGCGCGCACCGAAAGTTTAGAGAAATGTGGACGAATGGCCGGGTTTCGGAAACGGTTCTCCGAAAAGTCGGAAAAGTTTTGCTTGACGCGCTCCTAGCGCACCCTTTAGCTTGAAGTTAGGCGGCGCGCAGGGTTTCCGCCGTTCGATCCCGCTTCCCGAAAGAGCATGAGGCGCATCATGATGTATGGTCGTTTCTTTTCAAACGGTCGCGCTAAACCTCGGCCGCCCGCCGTCGACGGCGATCGCTTCCGCCTCGAGACGCTGGAGGGGCGCGACTGTCCCGCCGTCACCGCTCAGGAACAACTGTTCGTCTACCTGCTGAACCGCGCCCGCAACAACCCGCAGGCGTATCAACGCGAACAGCGTCTGCCCGTGTCGTTGGCCGGCGTCGCCCGCCAGGCGCCGTTGGCGATCAACAACCAGTTGTCGAACTCGTCGAAGTTCAAAGCCGGCGAGATGGCTCAATTCAACTATTTCGCCCACACCAGCCAAGTGACCGGCGAACAGCCGAACGCCTTGGCGCGGCGGCTGGGCTACGATCTGCCCGACTTCTATCAGAACGACGCCAATTTCATCGAATCGATCGGCGCCGGTCCGACGGACGCCCGCGAACTGCTGAACCTGTTCATCGTCGACGAAGGCATCAATCCTCCCGGCCACCGCATCCACTTGTTGGCCTTGGACCAGTTCTTCCGCGACCACCGCGAAATCGGTGTGGGCTTACAGACGAACAGCTCGTCGAACTTCGGCACCTATTGGGCGGTGCATACCGCGAACGTGGAAACGTCGGACAAGTTTCTGACGGGTGTCGCCTTCCGCGACCGCAACGGCAACAGCCGCTACGACTTGAACGAGGGAATCAGCGGGGCGAGGGTGAAGGTCGGTTCACGGACGGTGCGCACCAACGCCGCCGGCGGCTGGTCGATGAAGGTGGGCAGCGACGGCACGTACAACGTGCGGATCGAAGGGACGCGGTTCGGCCGGGCGGCGACGGCGACCGCGGTCGTCCGAGGAAAGAACGTCGCGGTCGACTTCATCGCCGGCCAATCGCGGGGCTTCGTCAACTTCCGACGGTCGCCGGCCCCTGCTGCTTCCGCCGAAGGCG
>JBOFFD010000161.1:0-2760 GCA_051648425.1 Planctomycetia bacterium | reverse complement strand
GGTCATGCCGATGATCAGACTGGCGGCGTCCGGCGCGAACTCCATGCGGTTCACGCCGCACTCGAACCCGCGCCGGAAGTGGAAGCAGGCCCCTTGATACCGGCCGCCGACCTTCTCCAACGAACAACGCATGACGAGCGATTTCGTTTGGTCGCCAATGAACGCTTGACCGGCGAACGGACCGAACTTGCCGGCGCCGCGGTCCCACACCGGTTGGCTGGCCGACTGGCTCAAGGCGCCGTACGGGAACCAGACGGCGGGCGGTTGCACCGGCGGAGTTGCGTCCGGCTTCTCGCCGACGGCGGGCTTGCGCCATCTTAGACCCGCCGGATGTCCGACGAATTCCCCCTGCCGCAGTTCCTGCAGCTTGCAGGCGGCGACCCACTCCCCCTGGTTGTCACAGTAGAAGATCGTGCCGTCGGGCGCCGTGCCCACGCCGTTCGGCGACCGCAGCCCGACGGTGAATGGACTTAGTACGCCCTGCGAGTCGACTTGAACGCACCAACCCCGCCACGGCGCCTTCGATTGGTGACCGCCGCCGAAACCGACGTTGAGTGTCAGATACAGTTTGCCGTCGTGGCCGCGGGTCGGCCCGAAGACGTATTCGTGGTAATCGCCGGAAATGCCCCAACCGTCGCACAAGGTGTCGAAACTGTCGGCGGCGCCGTCGCCGTCGGTGTCTTTGACGATCGTCAATTCGGGCCGCTGCGCGACGTACACCACGTCGTTCTCGACCAGCATCCCGGTGATTTCGTGCATGCCGGTCGCCCACTCCTTGATGGAGAAATCGCTGGGATTCTCCGAAAGCGGCTTGGCGATGCGGTAGATTTGGCCGCGGCGGGTGCCGACGAGCAGCGAGCCGTCGCCGAGGAAGCCCATGCCGCCGACTTCCAAGCGGACGTCTTCGGGGATCGGATACGTCTGAATCCGATAGTACCGCGGTTCCCCTTCCGGCGGAAAATCGACGTCCAACCGCCGCTCGAGTTCCACTGTAAGCGATTCGGGCGGCGCCGGCGCGAAGTAAAACGCCCAGTCGCCGCCGTGGTCGGTAACCTTCAGCATCAGCCGATTCTTACCCGGCGACAGCTTCAGCGAGACGAAGTCTTGGTCCGCCATGCAGGACCGCGACGCATCGACCGTATACAGCGCTTTACCGTTCAGAAACACTTTCAAGGCGTCGTCGCTGCCGAGCGACGCCTGGACCTCGACGGCGCGGTCGACGGTGATTTCGCGGGTGAGATAGACCACGCCGTCGTTGTCGAGGCCGGCGCCGAACAGTCTCAGATCGTTCACGCGGCCGTCCGGAAAATCGCCGTCGCGCCAAGCGATTTCCTTGCCGTTCTTACCCTGGTACTTCTTAGAGACGTCGACCTCGGCCTCCGGAGGAAACGCCGTCTCCAACCCTTGCCGATCGGCATTGTCGAACGGACCGACGAACTTCCACCCCGACCAATCCCCAGGCGCGCCCGCGAAACCGCTGGCCTTGAGCGAGGCGGTTTTCGTTTCCTGGCGCGTGGCCTTCTTCACGTAGTCGAGCTTTTCAGCGGCCGTCGCGACGTGCAGCGTCAATAAGAAAAGCGCGACGGCCGCGTACGATCGACCCATTGCTTGAGACGTGGACTTCATTTTCAACCTCGTCCTGGAAAAGGCGCTCGACGCGCACCGGAAGTTTAGAAAAATGTGGACGGATGGCCGGGTTTCGGAAACGGTTCTCCGAAAAGTCGGAAAAGTTTTGCTTGACTCGCTCCTAGCGCACCCTTTAGCTTGAAGTGGAGCGGCGCGCAGGGTTTCCGCCGATCGATCCCGCTTCCCGAAAGAGCATGAGGCGCAATATGATGTATGGTCGTTTCTTTTCAAACGGTCGCGCCAAACCCCGGCCGCCCGCCGTCGACGGCGATCGCTTCCGTCTCGAGACGCTGGAGGGGCGAGACTGTCCCGCCGTCACCGCTCAGGAACAACTGTTCGTCTACCTACTGAATCGCGCCCGCAACAACCCGCAGGCGTATCAACGCGAACAGCGTCTGCCCGTGTCTTTGGCCGGCGTCGCCCGCCAGGCGCCGCTGGCGGTCAACAACCAGTTGTCGAACTCGTCGAAGTTCAAAACCGGCGAGATGGCCCAATTCAACTATTTCGCCCACACCAGCCAAGCGACCGGCGAACAGCCGAACGCCTTGGCGCGGCGGCTGGGCTACGATCTGCCCGACTTCTATCAGAACGACGCCAACTTCATCGAATCGATCGGCGCCGGTCCGACGGACGCCCGCGAACTGCTGAACCTGTTCATCGTCGACGAAGGCATCAATCCGCCCGGCCACCGCATCCACCTTTTGGCCTTGGACCAGTTCTTCCGCGACCACCGCGAAATCGGCGTGGGCGTACAGACGAACAGCTCGTCGACCTTTGGCACCTATTGGGCGGTGCATACCGCGAACGTCGATCCGTCGGACAAGTTTCTGACGGGCGTCGCCTTCCGCGACCGCAACGGCAACAGCCGCTACGACTTGAACGAGGGAATCAACGGGGCGCGGGTGAAGGTTGGTTCGCGGACGGTGCGCACCAACGCCGCCGGCGGCTGGTCGATGAAGGTGGGCAGCGACGGCAGGTACAACGTGCGGGTGGAGGGGACGCGGTTCGGCCGGGCGGCGACGGCGACCGCGGTCGTCCGAGGAAAGAACGTCGCGGTCGACTTCATCGCCGGCCAATCGCGGGGCTTCGTCAACTTCCGACGGTCGCCGGCCCCTGCTGCTTCCGCCGAAGGCG
>JBOFFD010000160.1:0-2863 GCA_051648425.1 Planctomycetia bacterium | reverse complement strand
CCAGCGCCTTCGTTTCCTTGTCTTGCGCGTCCTTGGCCTGCTTCGTCGCTTCTTCCAACTTGTCGTAGAAGTAGTACGAGCCGACCGCGAAGCCGATCGTCATCAGCACGAACATGGTCAGAGCGATCGTGATGCTCTGATCGGACGACTTGGCCATTGTTCCCAACTCTCCCGCTGGCCGCCACGGCGGCCCCGATGGTACTGTAGGACGGAAGGCGCCCGCCGGGCTCCGGCGGATCGCGCCGTCGCCGGCGCGGAGTTTTGGTCGTTTCGGGTTCGGCGTCCGGGCCTTGACGGCCCGGTCTCAACCACCGGTCTTAACGGCCGGTCCGGCGGGCCGGAATCAAGCTGCCGGTCTTCGACGAGGACGACGCTTCATACGGATTGCTGCTGCCGCCCTTGGCCGCGTTCGTGATCCGGCTTTGCAGCCGGGGATCCTTGTCGACGAGCGGCTGCCGGCGGTCGCCCTTGATGAACTTTTCCTCGGCGCCCGACGGCACCGTCTGCTGGCGGACGTCGTAGCCCATGAACGTCAGGAAGTTCCGCACGTCGATGATGCGGACCCCTTCCTCTTGGGCCATGCTCTTCATCTTGGACATCGTGGTCAGCCACATTTCGCTGTCGCGGGCCAGGGTGGAATCGTACTTGCTGTCGCCCGGTTCGGGGACGACGCCGACGACCAGCCACGTGGTTTTCGGGGTGATCGTTCCGGCGATGTCGCGCAGCTTGACGTTGACCGAGGCGTCGATGGTTCCGCCGTTGTACTCCACCAGTTTGGCGAAGGCGTCGTTGTCGAGTTTGGTGTCGCCGTCGATGAAGATTTCGCCGCAATAGGCGACGGCGGCCTTGGCTCCCGGCGACCAAACGGGGTTGTACAGCTTGTCGCCCGGCAGCACTGCTTCGCCTGGTTGGATGGAGGTCACCCGCGCCAGCGACTGTCGCGAGTCGACCAGCCGCAGCACCTCGAGCGACGCCTTCGGCAGCACGTACGGGTTGGCTTCGAGCTTGTCGGCGAAGACGCTGAACGTAAGACCCGGCTTGAGATCGTCGTCCACGCCCAAGTTAATGTACACTTCCGTACCCGAAACCGCCTTCACCTCGCCGTCGGGCTGCTCGAACAGAAGCTGCTTGGCCCGGTCGACGTCGCGCCGCGTGTTTTCGATGATTTTGCCGAGGTCGGCGATCTCCCGCTGCAGTTTCTTCCCTTCCTGCGCCCGCTTGTTGACGGCGTCCTCCCGCTCGTCGCGGGCCTTGCCGAAGCGGTTGGTCACGTCGTTGATGCTGCGTTCCTTCTCCGCCAACCGGGCCTGAAGGTTTTCAACCTCGCGCTGCAGTTCGGCTTGCTTGTCGCGGGCGAACTTCACGAAAACGTCGACTTCCGTCGTGTACTTTTCGCGGGAGCTATTGAGGGTGTACTCCAAGAAGTTCACGTCGTTCTTCAGACGGGCGAGGCGGTCCTCGGCGCCACCCAGCACGGCGTGCAGGGTTTCGACCGCGTTGTGGTAGGTGGGGTACGATTTCAGCGGCTCGCCGCCGGCTTGCTGCCGCAGCCCGGCGATCCGCGGCAGGGCGTTGATCGGCGGCGCGTCGAGATCCTTGCCGACCTTGGCGAGCAGCGAGGCGTGGTCGCCTTCGCCCTGCTGCCCGACGACGAAGTCGCGCAGTTGGCGGTACTGGTCGCGGGCGGTCCGCTCGGTCTGGCCGGCGGCCTGGGCGTTCTTTTCCGACCCCGCCTTCACCTGCGCCAACCGATCGATCTGGTCGGCGAAGTAGTAGGTCATGACGGCGAACGAGATCGTCAGAACGACGAAAATCCCCAGCGCCACGTGTTTACCGGTGTATTCGGAGCGCATTTCCGCCAAGGTCTCCCTTCGGCTCGTCCTTGCCGCGCGGACGAGCGGAACCCATGCACGACCGGAACGTCGGTGGCAACGACGCGGACGCAAAACTTACCGCCGAAGGCCGATTTCCGCCGCCGCCCACCTAGGCGGGTTCGACGGCGTCGACCGGAGCCGGGCGCGGCGAACCAACGGCGGGCGACGGCTCGGCCCCTGCCGAGAATCCGCCGACGACGCGGGTTCCTCTCCGCCCACGAACTAGACCAACCTTCGATATGGTAAACCATGCCGGACGGGCCGTCAACTTATACGCACCCCGCGGCGCGGCCGTGGGCGCCGGCGTCGCGCCTTAATCGACAGACGTGGACTTTTCCGTCGCTTCGCCCTTTCGAGAAGTCTTCGTTCGCGGCGCGGCGGCGCCAAGACGCGCCGCCGACGTTCCCTTACAACGCCTGCATCGCTCGGCGAAACCGCGGCGAGAAACCGCGGCGATGAACCGTCCGCCCGACGCCGGGCGAAGGAACCACCGATGACCGAGCCGCTCTCCGAGCTGATCTCCGCCGAGGCCATCGCCCGCCGACTCGACGAAATGGCCGCCGAGATCCGCGCCGACTACTCCGGCGGCGAACTGTTCGTCGTCGGCGTCCTGAAAGGGTCGTTCCTCTTTCTGGCCGACCTCGTCCGCCGCCTCGACGACGGCGTCACGATCGACTTTCTGCGGGTGGCCAGCTACGGAGCGGCGACCGAATCCTCCGGCGTCGTCGAAATCCGCAAGGACCTTGAATCGCCGGTCGCCGGCCGCGACGTGCTCGTCGTCGAAGACATCATCGACACCGGCCTCACCGCGTCGTACCTCGATCGGCATCTGCGCGGCGGCGCCCCCCGCTCGCTCCGTTTCTGCACCTTGCTCGACAAGCCGTCGCGGCGCCGCACCCCGTTCCGCGCCGACTACCTCGGCTTCGAGATCCCCGACAAGTTCGTGGTCGGCTACGGCCTCGACTACAACGAACGCTACCGCAACCTGC
>JBOFFD010000159.1:0-8083 GCA_051648425.1 Planctomycetia bacterium | reverse complement strand
CCGAGCCGATGTTGGCCGGCGGGGCCATGTCGGGAACCTTGAAGTTCGGCTGCGACGGGTCGGCCATGAGGGCGAACGGGTCGTACGCCTTGCCGAGGAAGCCGGCGTCTTGGCCGTGCGGCATGTTGCCGCCGGTGCGACCCATCGGTTCCGGCAGGACGACGTGCGGCGGCAGGTCGGTCTTGCGGCCGCGCAGGTAGCCCAAGACGCAGCCGGCGTGCGGGGTGTTGACGCCGCCGGTGAAGAGACGGCCGGTCTGCAACATTTGGTGGCCGGTGTCGTGAACGGCGGCGGCGGTGTGGAAGCAGCTTCGCACGAGCGAGAATTTGTCGGCCAGTTTCGCCATGCGCGGCAGGATTTCGGAGATCTGGTAGTTGGGGGTGGCGGTGGCGATCGGCTTGAACGGCCCGCGGATTTCCAGCGGAGCGTCGGGCTTCATGTCGAGCGTATCGAGTTGGCTGGGGGCGCCCAGGTTGAAGATCATGATGACGCCGCGGTCGTCGTCGCCGACGGTCGCGCCGCGGGCGGTGGCGGCCTTCGCCTGTTCCATCGCCAAGAGTTGCGGCAGCGACAACCCGATGGCGCCAAGCGAACCGATCTGCAGGAAGTCGCGGCGGGAAACGCCGTCGCACGTTTGAACCGAGCCGCGTCCGGTCAGCTTGAGCATGGTTGGCGCCTTGTCGTTGGGGGAGGTCGAGGGCTGGAGTGGATTGTATCAAATCCCGCGAGAGCCGCTCAAAAACCAATTTACGCGCTGGAAGTGGGTTCCGCAAGGCCGCTGCGGTGCAAGAAAAGGCGAAAGCCGTCGGCCGAGGTCGTCCGGTCCGCGTTTCGAGGTGGCGGAAGGGAACGGTTCGGTCGACGGCTTTCGGGGGACGAAACTACTTCGGGGCGAGGACGGCGCTGATGCGCTTGCCTTCGCGGGTAGGGGCGCGCTCCATCTTGGCCACGTCGGAAAGCTTCTCGACGAGGTCGTTGATGAGCTTGACGCCCAAATCGACGTGGGCCAGTTCGCGTCCCTTGAACTGGACGGTGACCAGCACCTTGTCGCGCTCGCCGAGGAACTCGCGGGCGTGATTCATCTTCACTTCGAGGTCGGCGTCGCCGCAACGCGGCCGGACCCGAATTTCCTTCATTTGGGTACTGTGTTGCTTCGACTTGCGCGCCTTTTTGGTCTGCTCGTACTTGAACTTGCCGAAGTCCATGATCTTGCAGACGGGCGGGCGTTCGGTCGGAGCGACCTCCACCAAGTCGAGTTCCTGCTCGCGGGCCCGGTCGAGGGCCTGCTCGCGCGAGATGACGCCCAGCATATCGCCGTTGGCGTCGACGACGCGCAGCGGACTGATGCGGATCTGATCGTTGACGCGCGGACCCGTCGGCGGGGCGGCGCGATTGTTCGCGAGAGGGGATCGATCAACAGCCACTCAGGAAAAAGACCTCCAATTTTCGGCTCTACCCATTGCCGCGCGGCGGGAACGATCAATACAACGACCGGTTTTTCACCAGCCGCCCCCGAACCGGCGCGACCCATTTCAATGCCGCCATCTTCTATCTATAGACGAGCGCAAGCCACGCCGTCAAGTGAAATTCCACGACTGTGGATGAAAAATCGTTCGGGCGATCGGCGCGGCTTGCACGGCGGGCTACGTTTTGACGGACGGGGTTGGACGGCGGACCACCGCCACCACCGCGGGGCGGGGCGGAATCGCGGGGTCGAAATCGGGCCAACGGGTCGTCGGCATGGCATACGAACCACCGTCGCCCGGATGCTGGATCGACGCCAGCAGCGTCTGGCCGTCGGGGGTGAAGAACGGGCCGGTCACTTCGGCGTCGGCGGGGGTTTGCAGGAAAAGGCGGGTGGCGCCGCGGGCGTCGCCTTCCGTTTCGCACATGTACAGGCCGTCGGCGACGTTCGCCGCGTCGGGGGCCCCGTCGGTGCTGATCCACATTCGACCTTTGGGGTCGAAGGCGACGTTGTCGGGGCAGCTCAGCCAGCCGTCGGCCGACACGCCGGGCCCGTACTTGGCGCCGACGTCCTTCGCCGGGTCGCCGGCCATCAGGAACATGTCCCAGCGGTAGACGGCGGCAGTGTGGTCGCGGGCGACGGCCGCCCCGGCGACCGTGCCGACTTGGCCCACCCCGGCGGCGCCGGGCGTCGCGGCGGCTTCCGGCGGCGTTAGTTCGACGATCTGTCCGTACAGGTTCTTCGCCCGCGGGTTGGCGGCGTTCACCTGTTCCCGATCCAAGCCTTCGCCTTTCGGCTTGCGGTCTTTGTTCTTCGTCAGCACGACGTAAACCTTGCCGGTCGCCGGGTTGGTTTCAACGTCTTCGGGACGGTCCATCGGTGTGGCGCCGAGCTTGTCGGCCGCCTGCCGGGCGTCGATCACCACGTCGGCCTGCCCGTGGAAGCCGTTGGCGGCGACCAACGGACCGACGCCGTGCACGAGCGGCAGCCACGTCACCGAACCGTCGGCGTCGAACCGCGCGACCGACAGCGTTCCCTCATCCAAGAGGTGCGTGTTCGCCGCACGGTCGTTGGGGCTGTATTTGCCGGCGCTGACGAAACGGTAGACGTAGTCGCCGGCTTGGTCGTCGCCGCTGTAGACCACGACCCGGCCGTCGTGGCTGACGACGGTGGTCGCCCCCTCGTGTTTAAACCGGCCGAGCGCCGTCCGCTTGACCGGGACCGACGCCGGGTCGTACGGATCGTATTCCACGATCCAGCCGAAGCGGTTCGGTTCGTTCGGCTCCTTGGCGAGGTCGAAGCGGTCGACGTGCTTGGCCCAGTGGGGGTTGTAGAGGCTCTTCGGGCCGATGCCGAAACGTTTCCACGCTGGATTCGCCGGCGGATTCGATTCGCTGCTGAAGTAACCGTTGATGTTCTCTTCACAGGTCAGCACGGTGCCCCAGGGGGTGACGCCGCCGGCGCAGTTGCCGAGCATGCCGACGACGCTCTTGCCGGCGGGGTCCGCGCTGGTCTTCAGGCGGTCGTGGCCGGCCGCCGGTCCGCGAAGCTCCATGACGGTGTCGAGGCCGGTGATTCGGCGGTTGTACTTGCCAGGAGGGGAGAGGCGCCAGCCTTGCGGCGTCCGCTCGATTTCGACCAACGACGCGCCATGGGCGGCCAGTTCGACCAGCACCTGTTCGCGGGTGGGAGCCTTTGGATCCCAGTTGGGAAACATCAACGCGGGCTTGGTCGATTCGTGGTTGACGTGCAGCAGGCCGCGGCGGCCATCCTGCGAACCCTGAGGCAGCGGCAGGAAGGCAAGGTAATCATTGTTGTAGCCGAACTGCATCTTCTGGGCGTCGACCGAAACTTCGGCGGGATTGAACTTCGGAGCGCCGGGCAGGACCGGATCGCCCCAGCGGACGAGCACCGTCGCCTCGTATTCCTGGGCGAGGGCCAACTGCTCGACATCGGGCGACTGGTGGCTGATTTCCGTGAAGCCGTCGACGAAGGATCCCGACGGCGTGTCGATCGGCGGCGGAACGACCGCTCGGGGGGCGTCGCAGCCGGACGGTTCGCGGCCGGTGAGCACCATACCGACAACCGTGGCGCCGACGCCGAACCCAGCCAAAGCAGCCACGTTTTTCAGGAGGCTGCGCCGACCGAAGCGGGCGGCGACCACGGCGGCCAACGGCGGTTCGGTGGAGGGGTTGGAGGAAAGATCATCGGGGTCGAGGCGCGAAGTCATGAATGGCAGGCCTTCCGTCGAGACCGGCCGCCCACTCGGTTCCACGCCGTCCCGGCCGTGGTACGTCGATCATCGACCGCTTCTCAGATTTAAATCTTAGTAGGCGATTGTTGTGGAATGATGAAGGTGGGGTGAGGAAGTCGTGACGGATCGTCGCAGGCGGCCGCGATGGAGGGGAAGGCGGCCGACCGGGGGCGTCGGGCCGAAAGCGTATTGCCGAACGAATTACAAGGACAATCAAACGGTCTTTACATGTCAACGATTGCGCCCGGCAGGATTCGAACCTGCAACCAAGGGATTCAGTTCCCCGCCGGTTTCCCGACGGACTGGACTTTCCCATCGCCCGCAACGCGCCGTCCACCGCGAAGCTTCCCCCGCGGCGGTCGATCGATTGGTAGGGCGGCGACCGTCAAGTCTCTACACCTTCCCGATGATCGACGTCTCGGCCTTCTCGCGAAGCGGCGTCGACCGGCGGGCTTGGCTCGGGATTGCCGTTTCCCGTCCGTTTTTCCCGGAAGGTTTTCCGGGAGGTTGCGGGCGGAAGGCAGGTTTCCCCGAGTTTGGCCGCTTTTCCACCGGGAGTTTCCCCCCGGCGTCACCTTTTGATGAGTCCCCTGCTCTAACCATTGAGCTACGGGCGCATTCATCCGACGCCGAGCGATCGGCGGGGACGAGCAAGCGTCTTACGAGAACCGTTTTCCCGGAGAAGAGGCCGCTGGCGTTGCTTCGGGTTCGCGGCCGAAACCGCACGTCGGCGTTTTCTTCGATCTTGACCAAGCGACCCGCCCGCCGGACGGCTTCGCGGTCCCCAACCGCAACGACGGAGCCGCGTCTTCCTATAAGACACCGCGTGGATTTCGACGGACGAGGCCCCTTCACGGTCGAACGGAGGAAGTAGAAGTGTCTAAGATCGATCTGAGTCGAACGGCGATCCTCGAACGGCTGCGCGCGAAGCGGACGGCGGGCCGGCCGATCGTCGGCGGCGGGGCCGGCACCGGCCTTTCGGCGAAGTGCGAGGAAGCCGGCGGCGTCGATCTCGTGGTCATTTACAATTCCGGCCGGTTCCGTATGGCCGGCCGCGGCTCGCTCGCCGGCGTGCTGGCCTACGGCAACGCGAACCAGATCGTCCGCGAAATGGCCCCGGAGGTGCTCACCGCCGTCAAACACACGCCCGTCCTCGCCGGCGTCAACGGCACCGACCCCTTTTTACTGCGCGATCCCTTTCTCAAGGAACTGAATGCCCTCGGCTTCACGGGGATTCAGAACTTTCCGACGGTCGGTCTCATCGACGGTCTGTTTCGCGCCAACCTCGAGGAAACCGGCATGAGTTATCGGCTGGAGGTCGACCTCGTCGCCGCCGCCCGTGAACTCGATCTTTTGACCACGCCGTATGTGTTCAACGTCGATGAAGCAAAGTGGATGACCGAAGCCGGCGCCGACGTCGTCGTCGCGCACATGGGGCTGACGATCAGCGGCGCGATCGGCGCCCACACGGCGAAGTCGCTCGACGACTGCGTGCGCGAAACCCGGGCGATCGCCGACGCCTGCAAATCGATTCGGCCCGACGTACTGGTGCTCTGCCACGGCGGTCCCATCGCGATGCCCGCCGACGCGCAGCACATGCTCGACCACTGCCCGGAAATCGACGGCTTCTACGGCGCCAGTTCGATGGAGCGGCTGCCGACCGAAACCGCCATTACGGCGCAGACGAAGGCGTTCGTCGACCTCCGCCCGCGACGGTGACTTCGGTCGCACAGAAACGGATCGCCGGCCTACGTCGATTTCAGCATGAACTGGTCGTCGTAGGCGCTAAGCGGCGGGAAGTTGATGGGCGGGGTCGACCGCCAGGCGCGCAGTCGTTCGCGGTAGGCGTCGAGATAGGCGGCGCGCTCGGCGTCTGAAATCCGAGCGGGCGACCAAGCGGCGAACGGCGGCAGGACGTCGAAGCCGACGAAGTACAACATGCCGTGCTGAATGGGGAATAAGATCTGGTCGATGTCGCCGTTGAGGGCGTTCGGTTTGTAAATGCCTTGACCGCCGCCGGCGGTGAAAGCGATCATCGCCCGCTTGCCGCGGAAGACGCCGTCGCTGTACCACCGGCCGCCGCCGTAGGTCAAGCCGGCGGCGAGCACGCGGTCGACCCATCCTTTCAGAATCGCCGGCAGGCCGAACCACCAAAGCGGAAACTGAAACACTAAGAGATCGGCGGCGAACAGTTTATCCTGCTCGGCCTTCAGGTCCGCGACGAACCCACCGTCTTTCGACGCCCGCGTCTGTTCGACGGCGTATTTGAAATAGTCGGGGTCGCCGACCGCCGTGAAGTCCCGTTTCCCGCCGACGGGGTCGAAATTCATCGCGTACAGGTCGGAAACTTCAACCTGCATCCCCAGCGCCGTCAACTCGGCGACGGCAAGGTCGCGCATCGCCCCGTTGAACGACTTTGGTTCTTCATGTGCATAAACGATCAACGCCCGCATGGAGGCTCCTTCTATGATGAACGAATCGCGGACCGCCGCCGATTCTCCTTGAAGTTCGGCGAGGCCCCTTCCAAGTTTAGTGACCGGTCGGCGAATGCGAGTCGACACACTCGAAAATCCCTGTCGACCCGACGGCGAAAGGTGAATCAACGATGAAGTTCGATGCACTGAAGGGAATGGCGACGAATTTGGCGGCCGGCGTTTCAGAAGCGACCGCCTCGGCTTCGTCGTCCGCGGTCGATTTATCGCAGGTCGCGGCGGAGCGCGCCGTCGATCAAATGATGCAGGCGCTGACGCTCGCCGCCCAGCGAATCACCCTTCACCACGCCGGGCTGCACGTCCCCAGCGTGCATGTGACCGCCAACATCAACCTTGGACTTGTAGCGCTCGCCGTCTCGGTCGATGTGCCGCTCGTTTCAAACAGCCCGCCTACGACGGAGGAATCGCAGTAATCGATCGCGGCGCGAACGGCGTCACACCTTCGGCTTGACGGCGGCCGCTTGCGCCGCCAAAGCGTCTTTGTAGATCGGTTGGTACACTTCCTTGTCGAACGGCGGACAGCCGGTGGGGAACTGGCCCAGCGGGTGGTTTTTCGTCCGCATCAGATTGGTGCAGTAACTGAAGGTTCGGCAGACCGATTTGCGGTTCAGCGAACCCTGCTGTAAGAGATCGCGCGGGGCGTCGGGATAGGCCAGCGCCGCCCGGCCCATGCCGACGAAGGTCACACGACCCGCCGCCACGTTCGCGGCGCCGGCGTGGAACAGGTACTCCTGTAGATAGCTGTAGCCCGACCCTACCACCGGCAGTTCCGGGTTCGCTTCTTGAATCGCGCTGGTGACGGCGAAATGCCGACCGACCCCCACCAGCGGATGCTCGGCGTCGGTGTAACCGTCGAGCGGCGGGTACTCGGCCGGCCGTTGGATGTGCGGGTTGTAGTACGGACAGGCCATCGACAGGTTCAGCACCGCCAACCCTTCCGCCCGCAACAGTCGGATCACTTCCAGCGGTTCCGTCAGATCGTAGTCGAGCGGCTTGTTTGGATCGGTCCCGAACGCCGCGTCGAACGGCGTGACGAACGGCCGGGGTTCGCCCGAGCCGTCGTCGCGCTTGCGGAACGGCAAGCTGTCGAAAACGTTCATTCGGGTGGCGAGGATCAGCCCCGGAGCGGCGTCGCGGATGCGGGCGAACACTTCGCGGACGAACCGGGTGCGGTTCTCCAAGCTGCCGCCAAACCGGCCGGGCCGGGTCTTCGCCGCCAACAGTTCCGAAAGCAGATAGCGGTGGCACTGCTTGACGTCGACGAAATCAAACCCGGCGCGGGCGGTCCGTTCGGCCGCGGCGACGTAGGCGTCTTGCAACCGCAGCAGGTCGTCGTCGGAAAGCATGCGGGCGGTCGGGCCGCCGGCGTCAAGCACGGGGCAGTCCAAGACCCGCGCCGGTTGGCGGTAGCTCCACCGGCCGGAATGGGTCAGTTGCAAGCCGATCATCAGGTCGTCGGCGGCGGCCGGGCCGAGCGCCTCGCGGTGGCTGCGGCGGGCGTCGTCGACCAGTTTGGCGAACTTCGGCAGGTTCGCTTCGTTCATCACCAGTTCGCGGGAATTGGCGACGCCTTCGGGAACGACGGCGGTGGCTTCTCCCCAGATCAACTTGGCGCCGCCGGCCCCGAACCGTTGGTACCGGCGGTAGACGAGTTCATCGGGGGCGCCGTCAAGGGTGGCGTCGCACCCTTCCATTGGATGGATGGCGATGCGGTTGCCGACGGTCCGCCCGCCGACCGTCGCCGGGCGGGCCAGCACCGAAAAGTCGTACGAGACTTCGATCGGCGCGTTCAGTTCGGCGGCCGCCGCCGCCAGTTCTTCGGGCGACTTGAACTTGAAATACCGCGACATGCGCGACCTCGAAAAAACGGAA
>JBOFFD010000158.1:0-2574 GCA_051648425.1 Planctomycetia bacterium | reverse complement strand
CGGGTTCCTTGCGCGAAGCGTTCAGCCAAGCGGTGAAGAACGCCGGCGGCCCGTCCGACGCCGCCGCGTGGATCGAACTCGACACCAGCGGCCCGATCTTCCTGGGCGCCAACCGGCTGGCCCAAAAACCGGTGCGCCTAGAGGCCGGCCCGCGCCGTCAGCCGATCCTGGCCTACGAGGAACTCCAACCGAACAACGAAACCGGCTGGCTCGTCTTCGACCAGTGCGGCCGGGTTGAAATCGAGGGCGTCCACTTCGTCCTCTACACCGACGACGTCGTCGACCAGAACCGCGAGTTCGACCTCATTCAAGTGCTCGGCGGCAGTCTGACGCTGCGGCGCTGCACCTTCACGATCCTGGGGAAACACAGCCGCGGCGTGAACGTGGTGCGCGTCCTTTCGGGCAAGGACGTCGGCGGCGCCGTGCAGCGGATCGCCATCGAAGACTGCGTCGTCCGCGGCGACGAAACGACCGCCGTGTCGGTGGTGGCGCCGAACGTCGACGTGCTGATCGAAAACTCGGCCTTCTTCTGCCCCACGCGCGCGGCGGTGCGAGTGGCGGCGCCCGACCGAACCAGCGACGGCCCCGGCCGGACGCTGCGGGTGTCGTCGTCGACCGTCTGCTGCGGCCAGGAAGCGGTACGGACCACGGCGGCGACGCCGTTGGCGGTCCTCACCACCGGATCGCTGTGGGTGCTGAACCAGGTGGCGGCGAAGTCGCCGCTGGTGCTGTTCGAGCTGGGCGACAAAACGGCGTACGCCGGCGGCACGACTTGGCGCGCCGTCCGCACCGCCTACGCCGGCTGGCCGGCGCTGGTGGCGCAGCAGACGTCCGGCAAGACGACCGAGCCGTTGGTCGCCGACTTCGAGGCGTGGACCCGCTTCTGGCGCGGCGACGGCGAATCCGAGCCGAACCGCGACCTGGTCGTCGGCGACTACGAAGTCGAACCGTTCAACGAGTCGTTCCTGTTCGGCCCCTACCCCGACCTGTCGGCCGGTCCGTACCGGTTCGGTCCCGACGAAACGACCTACGTCGGGTTCGACCCGGCCCGTTGCCTGGCGATCGATCCGGTCTGGTTCGAGTTCACCTACGGCCAGTTCGCGCCGACGCCGATCGACACGCGCGGGCCGCCCCCCGGCGTCGGCTTGACGGCGAAGCCGGTGTCGCTGACGGTGGCGGTCGATCGGCAGCAGTTGGCCGACGAGTTGGAAAAACACCGGCAGGCGACGCAGATCACGGTGGAACTGCAAGGCTCCGGCCGCACGCCGATGAAGCCGGTGGCGCTGCGGAACAAGTCGCTGACGGTGCGGTGTCAGCCGGGGCTGGAACTGGTCGGCTCTGAGCCGGGCGAGGCGTTGTTCGACCTGACCGGCGGCGGCAGCCTGCGGATCGAGGGCGGGTCGTTCATTCTGCCGGCGGGCGGCGTCAAGCGCTTCGCGCGGGTCGCCGCCGGCGACCTACACCTCGTCGGCTGCCGGGTGACGACCGACCTGCGGACGCCGAACGCGAAGAGCCTGCCGGAACTGGTGGTGGTGGAAGGGCCGGGGTCGCCGATCGGCAAACCGCCGCGCCGCGTGCTGCTGTCGAACGTGCTGTTGGCGGCGTCGGCCCCGCTGCTTTCGGTCGCCATTCCGCAGACCGATTTCTGGGCCGACAATTGCGTTCTGGTCGGCGGCGACGACGGCGTCCGCCTGCGTTTCCAGAACCCGCCCGAAGGCGACTGGACGGGGTCGGTGCAATGGTCGAAATGCACCGTCAGCACCGCCGGCTCGGCCGTGGTGTTCGACGGCTACCCCGCCGGCCGCGCCCCGCCGCCGAACCCGGTCGTCGTGTCCATGCGCGACTGCCTGTTCACCGACGTCGTCGACGCCGTCAAGAACCCTCGCCTCGCGCGCATCCGCACCGGC
Organism: Planctomycetia bacterium; assembly: GCA_051648425.1. GTDB lineage: Bacteria > Planctomycetota > Planctomycetia > Kolteriales > Kolteriaceae > JBOFFD01. The sequence goes on along the minus strand of JBOFFD010000158.1, from coordinate 667 downwards.
TCGGTCGCCTCGTATTCCGGCGACGCCTTGGTTCAGGCGGCGACCACTTGGCAGGGGGACCACAACGCCTTCGACCGGCGGCTGGCCCGCTTCTTCTTCGCGCAGGGCGACGTGCTCGGCCGGATGCCGATCGAGAACTCGTGGCGCGACTGGCAACGGCTTTGGGGCGTCCGCCATGAAGCCTCGACGTACATTCCGCCGGCGGCGTCGGCCGTCTCGGCGTCGGCGATCGCCTTCTCGGGCGACGTCCGCTCCGACAAGTTCGAGTTGGCCAGCCTGGCCCTCGACCCCGCCGACCCGGCGACCATCGCCGCTTCGGACGAGAAGCAAATCGGCGCCGACCTGTCGGCCTTCGGCGTCGAAGTGAAGCCGCCCACCCGCACGCCGCCGAAGAACGCACCCTCGGTGAAGACGCCGCTCGCTCGACCGCAGCTCGGCGGCCCCGGCACGATGCCGACGGTTCGCCCGTCCCGCTCCGGCGACGACGTCATCGTCCGCCCGCGCGCCAAAAAACGCAAGTCGGACGAACGGCCGATCCTCATTCCGTAAGGGGTGGGATCGATCGGCCGAGGATTCTTCGTTAGCCGCCGCTTTCCGCAGCGGCGCGGCCGTCCGTGTCGACCATTCACCGCGGCCGGACGCGCCGCTGCGGAAAGCGGCGGCTAAC
>JBOFFD010000157.1:0-2136 GCA_051648425.1 Planctomycetia bacterium | reverse complement strand
TTACGTCGGCATGGATGTTCGCCGGAACAGTTTCATGAATCGGCGATGCCGACCAAGCGATCCGTCTTAAGCCCTGAAAGGGCGGCCCTCTTAAAGCCCAGGGCAACGCCCTGGGAACCAAGGCCACACGCAACAGGGTAAAGCCCTGAAAGGGCGTTACGACGGCCGGCGTCGCCGTCAACCAGGTGAACGCCGATCCCTTCCCCGAACGATCGTCGCGCCCTTACAGGGCTTCATGGATGAATTTCGTCTTACCCCAGGGCGTTGCCCTGGGCTGGCGGAGGGCCGCCCTTTCAGGGCTGTAGGATTGCGTCTGCATGAATGCAATCCGTACCGCGATGGGCCGCACTCCGTCTCCATCCCTCGGCGCCACCGACTTAGATCCATGCCGACGTAATAAGTATTGAGCGAGTGGAGAGTACTGTGACACGGCGATTTCAAGGTTTGTCTACGCATTTCGCGTTGTACGGATTGAGAGTACTTGCAATGGTGGCTTCCGGCGCCGTGACCCAGGCTTTGTGTGTTCCTTGCTTAGGGGAGCATTGATTGATCTCCGGAAGGTACACGCATTCCGATTCGTAGCTGCATGGAACATCAGAGAGTTCGGTGTGCTGCCAACAGCACCATCCCACAGCCTCTTGCGTGCACCCTTCTTGCGCGCCGCCACCCGAGGAGAAGCCGATGGACGCATTGCATATCATTGGATCTCTACCGTTGGCAATGCAAGCGATGTCGGACGTGATTCGACAGCCTGGAAGCTGCTGGGACTTCTTGTCGGTTGATGCCGTGTATCCGCCGCCAAAAAGGCTGGCGGCTTCAAAGTCGGAGATTCGAGTGAACCTGTGGGAATGAACCGATTGGTCGCCAACCAACGACAGAAAGCTTGCGGCGGCTGCGAACGAGAGGCACAGTCCAGCGACGCCGATCGACCATCGAGTACGCATGGTGCGTCTCCGCTGAAGTGCTGAAGTGCTGAAGTGCTGAAGTGCTGAAGTGCTGAAGTGCACTCCAAGCAGTGTAACGACTTCACCGAAGGGCTGTCAATCAAATTCTCAAGAATTTTGCGTCGTCAGAGAGTCCAGGGATTGCACCGGGCGGAACGAGGCGCCGCAGGTGCGTCGGTTACAGTACAAAGACCGGTGGGCGATGAACGGCGTCGGTGAAGACGGAGGGCGGCGATGAGCGGTGCGTTCGAGGTTCGGCGGGCGGGGTTGGGGGACGTCGAGCGGATGGTGGAGTGGGCCGACCGCGAAGGGTGGAACCCCGACGCCGAGGCCGCCGGGCCGTTTTTCGCCGTCGACCCCACCGGCTTCTTCCTGGGCATGCTCGACGGCGAAATGGTCGGCTGCGCCTCGGCTGTCCGCTACGATGACGCCTTCGCCTTCTTCGGCCATTACATCGTCGCCAAGGAGCACCGCGGCAAAGGGTTCGGGATGGCGCTGACGCAGGCGCGGCTCGACTACGTCGGCGATCGGGCCGTCGGCCTGGAAGGCGTGCTGCCGATGGTGGAACGCTACAAAAGGCTCGGATTTCAGTTGCAGTTCCGCACCTTGCGGTACTCGGTGAATTCGGCGGTCGTGGCCGACGCCGTCGTGCCGCCGCCCACCGGCGTGGTGCTGGAACCGGCGGCGTCGCTGCCGTTCCCGGACCTCGCCGCGTACGACGCCCGCTATTTCCCCGCTTCGCGGCCCGCCTTCCTCCACCAATGGATTTCCCAGAAGGGGGCGATCGCGTTCACGGCCCAGTCGAACGCGGGACTGGTCGGTTTCGGCGTCGTCCGACGGCACAAGGTCGGCTGGAAGGTCGGGCCGTTTTACGCCGACACCCTCGCCGTCGCCGAGGTGCTGCTGACCACGATGGCCGGCCGGATACCCGGGGTCGCCCAAGGTTTGGGCGGACCGCTCTTGGTCGACGTCCCCAACCGCAACCGGGCGGCCGTCGCCCTGGCCGAGCGGTTCGGCATGAAGGTGGTCTTCGAGACCGACCGAATGGTGCGCGGGGCGGCGCCGACCCGGCCGCTCGCGCCGGTCTTCGGCCTGACGACGCTGGAACTCGGCTGACGCCGCGGCGATCGCCCGGCGAGTTCCGTTCGGGGGAACGCTGGTAGCAGTCCAACGGTTCATGTTAGCCGCCGCT
>JBOFFD010000156.1:0-6916 GCA_051648425.1 Planctomycetia bacterium | reverse complement strand
ATGACGCCGGAAATCGCGGCCCGCGTCTTCGAGCCGTTCTTCACCACGAAGTTTCCCGGCCGCGGCTTGGGCATGCCCACCGTCCTCGGAATCGTCCGCAGCCACGGCGGCGCCCTCGCCGTCGACAGCGCGGCGGGCGGCGGCACCGCCTGTCGCATCCTTCTGCCCCCGGCCTCTTCGGCGACCCGTCCTCGCGCCGCAACCTGATCCGCCCCCGACACCGATCATCGCCGTCGTCCGGTCGTGTTTCCATGGTTGGGCTTGACGAAGATCATCACCTTCGAGTCAAATATCGTTCCGTCTTACACGCGACGATGGGCAACTCTCTCAACTTCGGGCGGGGTTGTCGATTCAATACTGCGGAAATGGAGTTCTGAAAGCCATGACGGCGTTCCCATTCTACGGTCGAAACGCGGTTCTTCTGGTCTTGGCAATGATCAGCGGCGCGAGCGTCCCTGCAGCCGAAAAAGTCTCGGTCGAACGGGGCGGCTCCGACAAAGACAAGCTTCAAGGCAAGTGGCGCGTCATGTCCATCTCCATGCAGGGCCAAGTCGTCAAGAGAGAGGACGCGCCGGAGGGATGGAAGAACGTTTTCGACAAGGACGTGACGGTCGAAGGCGACAAATTCATTCACGCGCAGCCTGACGGCGGCCGGTTTCAGTTGGACGACGCCCGCAAGCCGAAGCAAATCACTTTCCCCGACAAAGACGGCGTACTGAACTTCCAAGGAATCTACGCCATCGACGGCGACGACTTGACGTTGTGCGTCAACGGCGACGGCAAGGCCGTGCTTCGGCCGAAGGAATTCACCACGAAGGAAGGGACGCCGCTCGTGCTCGTCACACTGAAGAAGATTCCAACGAAGAAGTAAGACGGCCCGCCGATCTTACATGATGCGGTCCTCGACAGTCCCATCGACGGAGGCGCGCCATCGATGGCCCGGCTTTTTCAGTCGCTATTGATCGGCGCCACGCTGGCGGCCTGTTGGCTGGGGATGCAGGCGGTGCATGAGTTCGGCCACGTCGTCGGCGCGTGGGCCACCGGCGGGCGAGTCGCGCGCGTCGTCCTGCATCCGCTGACCATCTCCCGCACCGACTTGGCCGAGAACCCGCATCCGGCGTGGGTGGTGTGGGCCGGTCCGGTCGGCGGCGTACTGCTTCCACTCGTCGGTTGGCTGGTCTACGCGGCGGCGCGCGGGCCGTGGGCGTACCTGTTGCGGTTCTTCGCGGGCTTCTGCCTGATCGCCAACGGCTTGTACATCGGCGTCGGGTCGTTCGACCGGGTGGGGGATTGCGAGGAAATGCTGCGGCGGGGAAGTCCGCCATGGACGCTCTGGCTTTTCGGATTGGCGACCACGCCGGTCGGATTCCTCCTCTGGCATGGTCAGGGACGACATTTCGGCCTCGGCCACAACGCCCGCGGGGTCGTCGATGGTTGGGCCGCCGCCGCCAGCCTCGCCGCTTTCGCGGCGCTCTTGGCGTTGGGTTTGCTGGTCGACGGCCGCTGACGGCCGCCGTCCGCGATTAGAACGAGCTGAGCAGCGAGTCGATGGCCGTCGCGCTCAGCGGCTCGCCGGTCTTCGTCCGCACCATTTTCTTCACCATCGTGCGAACCGACCGGGCGCTGACCGTGGCCGGCTCCGAAGCGCCCGCCGCCTGACCCCGCGTCGAGGGCGACGCCAGGAACTCCTGCTTCGACGTGTTGCTCGGCAGCAGGCCGCGTTCGCCGAAGTTGAAGCCGGTGCCGGCCTGGCCGCCTTGCAGGCGGATGTTGCGGGCGACGTCGTTGCCCATGTTGCTGGGCAGGCTGCCGCGAGTGTCGCGGCCGTCGCGCCACCGCGGCGGCTGCACTTGGGTCAGCGTGTAGGTGCCCGGCAGCAGGTTGCCGAACGTGTACCGGCCGCGGGCGTCGGTCCGGGTGACGAGCCGCACCCGGTTGCCGTTCACGTCGCGTCCGGTCAAGATGATCCGCACGCCGGCGATACGGCGTTCGCGGCGGTCGATTCGACCGTTGTTGTTGGTGTCGACCCACACGTTGCCCGACAGGCTGGCCCCGTTCCGTTCCGCGAAGAACAGGTCGCCCACCACATCGCCGAAGCCGATGTTCAGGCCGCCGAAGGCGTCGTTGCCGCTGATGAAACCGATCGACGCCGTGCTGGATTCGGCGCCGTCGCCGAAGCGGATCGGCTGCGTCTGGGTGACGCTGTACTGGCCGCCCCGCAGGCCGTCGAACGTGAACCGGCCGGCGGCGTCGGTCGTCACGACCACCCGCACCGGCTGGCCCAGGTCGTTCGTGCCGGTCAGCACCACTTCCACGCCGGGGATCGGCGCTTCGTTGGGGTCGCGACGGCCGTTGTTGTTGCCGTCGATGTACACGACGCCCGTGATGCGCGACGGCGGCAGTTCGCCGAAGTTCAGCAGGTTCCGCTCTTGGTTGGAGAAGAGCGCGACCTGTTCGAAGAAGTCGTTGCCGACCGTCGCGGAACCGAAGGCCGGGTTGCCGTCCTGTTCGCGGCCGTCGAAGAAACCGTTCGGTTGGTTCGGCTGCGTGAACCGGTAGGAACCGGGCGGCAGCGTCGGGAAGACCCACCGACCGTCGGGACCGGTGAACACCGTCAGGCTGCCGCCGGGAACGTCGGCCGCCGTCAACGGCCGGGCCTGCGGGGTGCCGGCGAACGCCGTTCCCGACACGGTGATCGGCACGCCGGCCAGCGGCTGCTCGCCGGCGTCGAACACGCCGTTGTTGTTGCGGTCGACGAACACGAACCCGCTGGCCGAGGCCGGCGGCAGCTCGCCGAAGTTGTACTCGACCCCGTTGACGCCGGTCGTCAGCGTGATCGCCGAGATCGCGTCGGCCGGCTGGCCGGCGCCAAGCTCTTGCCGCGTGCCGCCACTCGACCCGACGTCGGTGTCGAAGCCGTCGTAGAAGCCGTTCGGCACGCCGGGGACGACGCCTTCCGTCACGGTGTAGACGCCGGCTCCGAGGCCCAGGAACTCGTAGAAGCCGTTGGCGTTGGTCGTCGTCGTGCGGGTGAACGTGTTGCCCAGCGAGTCGACGCCCACCAGGGTGACGGTGATGCCGGCGATGCCGGTCTCGCCCGACAGCGGGTTGCGGACGCCGTTGTTGTTGAAGTCGCGGTAGACGTTGCCCGAAAGCGACACGCCCTGCTCGCCGAAGTTGTAGGCGGTAAGGGCCTGCCCGGCGCCCAACGGCACGCCCGAGAACACGTCGTTGACGGCCGACGAGCCGCCGGCGGAACCGGTCGTATCCAGGCCGTCGGTGTAGTCGCTCGGCTGGGTTTCCGTCACCACGTAGGTGCCGGCGAACAGATTGGTGAACAGGTAGGAGCCGCCGGGGCCGGTCGTCGTGGTGATCGAAACCGGGTTGCCTTCGACGTCGAAGCCGGTCAGCGTCACGTCGACGCCGGCGATCCCCTGTTCCTCGGCGTCGAACAGCCCGTCGCCGTCGACGTCGATGTAGACGAAGCCCGCCAGCGATCCCAGCGTTTCGCCGAAGCTGACGTCGCTCACGCCCGCCGCCGTCTGCGTCACCGCGATGTTGTTCGGCGTGCTGCTGCCGTACAGGCCCGGCTGCGTTTCGACGATCGTGTACTGGCCGGGCGGCACGTTGCTGAAGCTGTACGTGCCGTCGGGGTTCGTGGTCGTCGTGGCGACCGTGTTCCCCTGGTCGTCGATCAGGGTCAGCGTGACGCCGCCGATACCCGTCGTTTCGTTCGGTTCCAAGACGCCGTCGGCGTCGGTATCGACCACGACGCGCCCGGTGATCGGGGCGCCGAGTTCGCCGAAGTCGTTGCCCACGGACGTACCGGCCGCCAGCAGAGTGACGTCCAAGCGGTCCAAGCCGCCGATGGTCGAGCCGGTGCCCGGCGTGTTCGTGCCCTGCGTGAAGTCGGTCGGCTGCGTTTCGACCACGCGGTAGTCGCCGGCGGGCAGGTTGACAAACTCATAGAAGCCGTCGGCGGCGGTCGTCACCACGTACGGTCGGCCCGTGACCGGATCGTTCACCGGATTGCCCGAGCCGTCGACCAACGTCACCGTGACGCCGGGCAGCAGCCTGTCGCCGGGGTTGAGGGCGCCGCTGTTATCGGCGTCGAAGTAGACCGTGCCGGTGATCGTCGCCGGAACCTCGCCGAAGTTCTGGCCGACGAGGCCGCCGGCCGGCAGGGACGCCACGTTGATGGTGTTCCCGGGGTTCTCCAGTCCGTTGCCGAACGCCGTCGGTTGAGTTTCGGTGATCGTGTAGCCGGCGCCGATCGTCAGGTTGGTGAAGATATAGTTGCCGGAAGCGTCGGTCGTCACCGTACCGCCGCCGGGGCCGGTCAAGGTCACGGTGACGCCGGGGACGCCCACTTCGCCGGGGTCTTGGTCGCCGTCGCCGTTCAGATCGAGGTAGACGGTGCCGGCGAGGAACGACGTACCCGGAGGCGTCGGCGACAGCTCGCCGAAGTTGTAGTCGACGAGGTCGACGCCGGCCGGCAGCGGAATCAAGGTGATGACGTCGTTGGCCGACGTATCGCCGCCGGCGGGTCCGGCCGTCTCTTGGCCGTCGCCGAACGCCGTCGGTTGGGTCGTTTCGACGACGCGGTAGACGCCGTCGGGCAGGTCGGTGAACAGGTAACGGCCGTTGGCGTCGGTTGTTCCGAACTGGAAGCCGACCACGTCGTCGCCGGTGCCGAAAGCGCCGTCGGCGCCGGCGAAGTCGAGCCGCATCGGCACGCCGCCGATGCCAAGTTCGCCCATGTCGCGGATGCCGTTGTCGTCGACGTCGACGTAGACCGAGCCGGCCAACGTCGAGCGGGTGTCGCCGAAGTTCTGACCCGTCACCGGCGTTCCCGCGACGGTGATCGGCCGTTGGTTCGGCGCGAACGGACCGGTCGGCGGTTCGCCGTAGCCTTCCGGCTGGACTTCGACCAGCGTGTAGCTGCCGGGGGCGACGTTCGGGAAGGTGTACGTGCCGTCCGGGTTGGTGGTCGTGGTGGCGACCACGTTGCCGTTCGCGTCGACCAACTGGATGACGACGCCCGGAATGGGCGCCTCGCCGGCGTCGAGGACGCCGTCGCGGTCGGCGTCGGAGAAGACCGAGCCGGAGACCGGTACGCCGATCTCGCCGAAATTGTAACCGGTGACCCCCGACCCGGCGCCAACCGGGATGGCGGAAATCGCTTCGTCCGGCGTGATGGGGTTGGAGACGACGCCCCCGGCCGAGCCGGCGGTTTCCGACCCGCTGGCGAAGCCGGCGGGCTGGGTCTGGGTGACGACGTAGGTGCCGGCCGGCAGGTCGCTGAACGTGTAGTTGCCGTTGGCGTCGGTCGTCGTGGTGCGATTGACCGGATTGCCCAGTGCGTCGGCGCCGGAGAGCGTGATCGTCACGCCGGCGATGCCGGGGTCGCCCACGCCCAAGACGCCGTCCCGGCCTTGGTCGAAGTAGACCGAGCCGGACAGGCTGCCCAGCGTCTCGCCGAAGTTGTTGTTCGCCGAGCCGGCCGTCGGCAGGTCGTTGACGTTGATGACGGTGGTCGGGCCGGCCGGGCTGTTGCCGAAGATCCCCGGCTGCGACTCGACGATCTGGTAGTCACGGCCGGCGACGCCGACGAACGAGTAGTTGCCCAGCGAGTCGGTGAGGACGGTGGTCGGCGCCGGGTCTTCGCCGTTGCCGAAGACGCCGTCGGCGCCTGGGTCGATGAGGGTGACGGTGACGCCCGGCACGCCCGGTTCGCCGGGGTCGCGGACGCCGTCCAGGTCGCGGTCGACGTACACCGAACCGGTGATGGGGGCGCCCGGCGGCGGAACCGGGACCGGAATCTCGCCGAAGTTGTAATCGACGCCCAAGACGCCGGCCGGCACGGTGATGTCGTCGATGCTGTCCGGCGCGCCGCCGTCGGTGAGGGTGCCGCCGAGGCTGCCGACCATCGACGCGCCGTCGGTGAAGCCGGTCGGAACCGGTTCCTCGATGCGGTAGAGGCCGGCGAGCAGACCGGGGAAGCTGTAAGCGCCGTTGGCGCCGGTGGTCGACAGGGTGGTTTCGTCGTCGCCGTCGCCGAACATGCCGTTGGGGCCGGCGAAGATCAGGGTGACGGCCGCGCCGCCGATGCCCGGTTCGCCGGCGTCCTGCACGCCGTTGTTGTTGAGGTCGGAGAAGACGACGCCGTTGAGGCCGGCGGTGGTGTCGCCGAAGTTCTGTTCGACGAGGCCGGTCGTCGGCAGGACGACGTCGCGGACGTCCGACTGGAACGGACCGGTCGGCGAGTCGCCGTAGCCCCTCGGCTGGATCTCGAAGATGCGGTACTCACCGGCCGGCACGTCGTTGAACTGGTAGTTGCCGTTTGCGTCGGTGATGGTGTCGGCGACCAAGACGTCGTCGCCGGTGCCGAACATGCCGTCGGGGCCGGCGGTGAGCAGTTCCACGGTGACGCCCGGCAGGCCGGCGTCGCCCGTCGGGCTGCCGTCCCGGTTGGCGTCGACGAACACGGTGCCGGAGATGCTCGTGCCCCGTTCGCCGAAGTTGTACTCGGAGCCGGCGGTGTTCGGACCGACGTTGAGACCGGAGATGACGTCGTTGCCGGCGTTGCCGCCGAACGGCGCGCCGGCGGCGTCGAGGCCGTCGTTGTAGGCCGTCGGCTGCGTCTGGGTGAGCGTGTAGACGCCTGGAACCACGGTCGGGAAGAGGTAATCGCCGTTCGCGTCGGTGACGGCCGTGAACGGTTGGCCGGTGCGCGGGTTGAGAACCGGGTTGCCGAACGGGTCGACGCCGGTGAGCGTGATGGTGACGCCGGCGATGCCCGGTTCGCCCATGTCCTGCACGCCGTTGTTGTTGTCGTCGCGGTAGACGGTGCCTTCCAGCGTGCTGAGGCCGTCGTAGCCGAAGTCGACGTCGCGGCGGTCGTTCAGCGGGTCGC
>JBOFFD010000155.1:0-7252 GCA_051648425.1 Planctomycetia bacterium | reverse complement strand
TGCGCGGTTCCTTACCCGGCGGCCGGGCGATGATTTCCACGCCCGACTCCAGCACGTCGGTTTCGTCGTCGAGCAGCAGGTCGGCCTTGCCGCCGCCGAACAGCTTGCGGAACAACTCTTGGAAGTGGACGCGCACCGTCTCGAAGCAATCGATGAACAGCCGTCGGCTTTCTTCGTTGATCTTGGCGATGACTTCTTCCAGATGCCGTTTAGCCGCCGTCAGGTCGTTGATCTGGAAGTGCAGCGTGCCGGTGCGCAGTTCAAGTTCCTCCAGCTCCTGCATCGCCTGAAGATTGACGGCGCCCAGCCGTTGCAGGCCGGCGCGCAGTGTTTCGGCTTCCGCCCGCCATTCGGCGAGCTGGGCCTCGGTCGGCGGTTCCTCGGCGGTCGGTTCCAATTGGGCCAGATCAAGCTGGTAGTCTTCCGCCAGCCGGGCGATCAACGTTTGCCGTTGCAACCGCAGCTCGGTCGCGCGCAGCTCGGCGGCGTGGACCCGCTGCTGGACGGCGTCGGCCGAGGTGCGCAAGAGATCGACCGTGTTCGCCAGTTCGCGGCGCTCGGCCCGCAGCCGTTGCAGGCCGTCGGGGCTGAAGCCGGACTCTTGGACGAGCTGCTCGCGCCGCCGATGCAGCTCGGCCGCCCGCGCCAGCGCGTCGAGCCAACGGCGGTTGAGTTCGTCGGCCTGGCGCCGCGTGTGCGACGCCTGGTCGGCCGCCTCGGCGTACTCGCGGCGCGTGGCGTCGGCGTCACGGCCAAGCTGGTCGAGTTCGCGGCGGCACGCCTGTTTTCGTTCCTCGTAAAGCGCCAAATCGAACTGCAATCGGCCGGCCCGCTCTTGGCAGGCGTCGCGGGCGGCTTCGCGTTCGGCCAGCCACCGTTCCACATCACGGCGGGCGTCGGTCGCCTCGGCGAGTTTCGCCTGCGTCTCGGCGACGGCCGCCCACATCTCGTCCCACTTCCGGGTCGACAGTTCGAGGTCGTGGTCGACCCGGCGGGTTTCGTCGCGCAGAGTCTGCTCGGCTTCGTCGAGCGCCGTCGACCGCTGCCGCAACCGACCGACGACGGCGTTGAAGTGCGCCTCTTGGGCGGCGAGCGTCCGTCGGTCGTCTTCGTGCCGTTGCAGCCGACGTTCGCAGGCGGCGAGGTCGCGGTCGACGGCGGTTGTTTCCAGGTCGACGGCCTCGACGACGGAGTCGGCGTCGGCGCGCTGTCGGCGCAGGTCGCGGATTTCGGCGGCGCGAGCGAGGAAGCCGGCGGCCGAGGCTTTGGGACCGGCGCTGACGGAACCGTCGGCGTCGACCAGGTCGCCCGCCAAGGTGACGAGGCGGGCGTCGACGGCGGCCTCGGCGGCGGCGAGAGCCGACGGCACGTCGTCGGCCAGGAACGTCGAACCGAGCAGTCGGTCGACCATCGGTCGCAGGATCGGCTCGCAACGGACCAGCGACGCGAGCGACGGCCCAGTGATTTCGTCGGGGTAGACGACCAAGCGTTCGACCGGTGTTTCGTCGATCGGCAAGAGATGAATCCGGCCGGGAAGCTGGTGGGCGGCGGCGACGAGGGTTTCGTCGAGGTCCGAACGGCGGCGCACCAGCACCGCTTGAGCTAGTGGGCCTAACGCCAGTTCCACGACGTCGGCGTACTCGGCGTCGACGTCGAGCATCTCGACCAATAGGCCGATGATCGGTTTCCAAAGCGGATCGCCCGAGGCGCGGCGGTGCAGGGCGGCGCGGACGCCCCCTTCCATCCCCTCGTGGCGTCGTTGCAGGGCGTCGAGCGCGTCCAGCCGGCCGGCGACCGCCGACCGCTGTTCGCGCGCCTGCGCCGCCCGTTGGTGGACGTCGGCCCGCGCCGCCAAGCGACGACGGTGCTCTTCCACCAAACCGGTCGCCGCCGCCGCTACGGTCCGACGGTGTCGCGCGGCCCCCTGGCGCTGTCCTTCCATCGCCGCGCGTTCGCGCTGCAACGCGGCTTTTTGCAGGATCAAGCGACGGCCGCGCTCCGCCAGGCGTTCGCGCTGCTGCAACAGGATCGACCGTTGGCTTTCCAATCCCGTCGCTTGGCTTTCACGGCGGGTGAGGTTTTCGGCGGTCTTCGCGGCGGCGTCGCGAGCGGCGGCCAGTCGGCGGCGGCCGTCGGCGACCTGGTCGTCGAGTTCCTTCCGCTCGGCGGCGACGGCGTCGGCGTCGACCCGCCCCCGGCCGTCGTCGGAGAAGTCGCGCCGCCAGACTTCCTCCGTCCCGGTCAGCCGGCTTTGCAGTTCCGTCGAACGTTGCCGTTGCTGATGCGCGCGGCGGGCGGACCGGCTCCATTCGTCGACCAGTTCGTCCCACCGACGCTGGTCGGCGGCGGCCGACGTTTCCCAGCGGGCCGTTTCATTGCGACAGTCGGCGAGCCGACCGCCGAACGCTTCCGCCGCCGTCTCTTCGACGGCGAGCCGGCCGTCGACGTCGCGCAGCCGGGCCGTCGCCGTCGCCAGTCGGCCGGGGTCGGCCGCGCCGGCCTGCAACGTTTCAACGTCGACCGCCAACCGGGCGGCTTCGTCGCGCAGCCGTTTTTCGTCGGCGCGGGTGACGGCGATCCGCAGTTCCCGCAGTCGGTCCGACTGCTCCTTGTACTTCCGCGCCTTCGTCGCCTGCGCCCGCAGGTGCCGCAGTTGCTTGTCGACTTCGTCGTGGACGTCTTTGAGGCGGACGAGGTTCTGCTCGACACGATCCAACCGGCGGAGCGATTCGATCTTCTTGGCGCGAAAGCGGCTGACGCCGGCGGCTTCCTCGAAGACGGCGCGGCGGTCGCGCGTCGACGATTGCAGCAGCAGCTCGACCTTGCCTTGGGCGATGATGCTGTAGGCGGCGGCGCCGGTGCCCAGGAAAAGTTCGCGGATGTCGCGCAAGCGGGCGAGTTTGCCGTTGATGAGGTACTCGCCTTCGCCGGTGCGGTACAGACGGCGGGTGAGCACGACTTCGTCGGATTCGATCGGCAGGAACGATCGACGGTTGTCGACGGTGAGCGAGACTTCGCACAGGCCGAGGCTGCGACGGGTGGTGCTGCCGTTGAAGATGACGTCGGTCATCTCTTGGCCGCGGAGGCTTTTGGCGCTTTGCTCGCCGAGGATCCAGCGAAGGGCGTCGACGACGTTGCTTTTACCGCTGCCGTTGGGGCCGACGACGGCCGTCACCCCGCCGTCGAACTCGAAACGGGTTCGCTCGGCGAAGCTTTTGAACCCGAAGATTTCGAGCGACTTCAGCATGCGGCCACCACGACGGCGGGACGCCCTTTCACACCGCCGTGCTCAGAGAGCGCGGCCGGTGGAACGGCGTCCCGTTCGGAACTCCTTCAAGGGGTCGAACGTCAGTTGCCGAAGAGGCCGAATTCGTACCAGCGTTTCTTGGCGACCGGCGCGGTCGGTTCCGCGTCGTCTTTGTCGTCTCGCTGGTCGGCGATGCGGGGGCGGACGGGGCCTTCGTCGGCGTCGCGGAACAAGCCCGGTCCGCCGATCGCTTCCTTGCGGTTCGACGACTTGGGGTCGCCGACGGCGTCGAGCAGGGCCACCGCCTCCAGCGCTTCCAGGTTCAAGGTTCGCGGCAGGGCGTTGATTTCCAGGCGGGCCTGCAAGGCGCCGCAGGTCTTCGCCTGTTGCAGCAGTTCGACCAAATCGGGGTAGGTGGCGCCGAGTTCGATGGCGTGGCGAAGGATTTCGTCGAGGGCGTGGGACGATTCGGCCCGGCGGGTGGTCGCGCCCTTCGGACCGGCTTCGATCGACGCCAGGAAGACGTTGCCGCCGTCGGCGGCGGCGTTCACCAGCAGGTGGTCGCCCGCTCGCAGCGAGAACGGCGGAGCCAGCGTCTGCCCGGGATTGAACAGCACGATCTCGCGGCGGAAATTGCGGGAGATGTGCACCATGGGCGACGCCGGGCTTTGCACGCGGTGGAGGTGGAAGCCGTCGCCGAGCTTCTCGCCGCCCAACAGCGGATCCTGCGGATCGTACGCCCATAAGGATCGGAAGGCGCCGTAGCGCAGTTCGGCGCTTTCCGACTGCAACAACCGGGCCAGGTGCATTCGCGAGACCGGTTGGTCGAGGGCGACCAGCGCCGACAGGGCGTACGGCCGGTAGTTCGGGGCTTCCTCGGCGAGCTTGAGCAGTTCGTTGGCGCCGGCGGCGTCGTTGAGGTAGCAAAGCGCCTCGGCCGACGTGAACCGCACGAATTCGTACTGGCTGTCCAAACCCTTCTTCAGAACGGAAATGGATTCACTGCCGAGGGCTTCCAGTCGCAGCGCCGCTTCCAGCGTGGTTTTCGGCTGAAGAAGCTGGTCTTGCAGTTCGTCGAGCGCGGCGGTGTTGAACTTGTTGTTGGAGATCGGAATCCGTCGGACGACGAGCAGGTAGCGTTCGATGTTGAAGCGGTAGGGCGGGGCCAGTTCGAGATCCACGACCTTCTCGTCGTGGGCCGACGCCATCCCCACCCGCCGGCCGTTCCTCGCCGCGAACATCCGTCCGTTGATGCGCTGGGTCAGCAGTTTGATGCGACGGCCGGACCGGTCTTCCTTCGAGACCGCCAACCGGAAGTTGCGGTCGATCATCGCAATCCCTTGGCCGACCACCTTTCCCTTCTTCAGCAGCGGGGAATCGTCGGCTTCCTTAGAGCCGGCGGCGACCAGCACCGGTCCTTCGACGCGCACCAATCCTTCGCCGCGAAGGGCGATCTTGCCGCGGGCGATCATGTTTTCAAAGAGCGTCGCTTCCAGAAGCCGACCGCCGCGCAGGCTGGTCGTTTCGTCGCCGGGCGGCACCCAGACTTCCACGTCGATCGGTTCGCCCTTTCGCACGCCAGGGGGCAGGTAGGCCCGCAGCAGCACGACGGCGGTGTCGGGCGAGGAGAGGATTTCGTTCGGATTCAGCACCTCCCGCTTCCGCATTTCCTCTAGCATTTGGTCGCGGAAATTGTTGGGCTGGGGGTCGGAACCGGTGCCTTTCAGGCTGACTACCAGGCCGATCCCCTCGACCTTGATGGGAAGCATGCCGTCGACGGCGGTGTAGTCGCCGATGGTGGGATAGGAATCGAGCGTTTTGTTCGGCTTGCCGAAGCCGAGGAGGCCGCTGCCTTTGGCCGGCTCGGCGCCGACGGCGAAGACCGCCGCCCCCAGCAAAGCCAGAAGCGCGAAGGCCATCGTCCACCAGCCCACGGGTGGGGCGTCGATGCGGCGCGGCCGCTGCCAGGCCAGCGCGGGCGCCTGCAAGGGCGATCGGCCGGCGTCCCAAGCGCCGGTGGCCCAGTAGGGGCCGGCCGACGCCGCCGAACCGGGCGTTGGGGGCAATACGCCGTTCAACATGCCGTCGAGGAAAACCGCCGCCGTCGAAGCGGCGTGCCGCGTCCAGCGCCGGCTCCGGAGATGTTTCGTTTTCATCGTCGCGTCCTCCCAGTCCGCAGTGTCGTCTTCGCCTCGTAGTCGGAGGGGAAGCCCCGTCGCCGGGGTGAGCGAATCCGAACGCGACGATCTCGATCCACGCGACGGGCGCCGTCGGGCGATCGATTTCGTACAAAAACTTCTTGGGAGGAAAGGCTAAAGTTGCGGCGTCGGATTCGTGAGGGCGGGAATTACCCCTCCATCAAAGACGAGTCAAGAACAGGCCGCCTTTTGCCGACATGTTCCCTTTCACGGACGAGGAATGAATGGCGAGCAAGACGGTCCTGGTCAATCTTGCCGAACGCAAGTATAATATCCACATAGGTTTCGGACTACTTTCCCGGTTGGGAGCCTTGCTCGCCGAGCAACTGCCGGGTCGACGGGTTCTGGTGGTCTCCGACGAAAACGTCGCGCCGATTTTCGCCGGCGAAGCCCTGACGGCGCTCCGCGAAGCCGGTTTCCGCTCCGATTTGGTCACCATTCCCGCTGGCGAAGCCTCCAAAAACCTCGGCCGAGCTTCCCAAGTCCTCGACTTCCTCGTCGACCGCCGCGCTGACCGCCGCACCGCCGTCGTCGCACTCGGCGGTGGCGTCGTCGGCGACCTGGCCGGCTTCGTTTCCGCCGTCTACGCCCGCGGCGTCCCCTTCGTCCAAGTCCCTACCAGCCTTCTCGCGATGGTCGACGCCTCCGTCGGCGGCAAGGTCGCCGTCGACCACCCCCGCGCCAAAAACATGATCGGCGCCTTCCACCAACCTTCCCTGGTCGTCTGCGACCTCAAATGCCTCGACGCCCTGCCCGCCCGCCAGTACCGCTGCGGCCTCGCCGAAGTCGTCAAGCACGGCGTCATTCTCGACCCGGAACTGTTCGTCTACCTTGAAAAGCACGCCGAGCTGGTCGCCGCCCGCGAGCCGGACGCCGTCTTCACCGCCGTCGCGCGAAGCTGCGAGATCAAGGCGGGCGTCGTCGAAAAGGACGAGTTCGAGACGACCGGCCTTCGGGCGGTTTTGAACTACGGCCACACCTTCGCCCACGCCTTCGAGACCGCCGGCGGCTACGCCGGCATGCAACACGGCGAGGCCGTCGCCGTCGGCATGATGTGCGCCGCCCGGCTGGCCGAGCTGCGCGGCATGGTCGACGGCAACTTGCGGCTGCGCCAGCAGCGGCTGTGGTCGAAGCTCGGACTGCCCACCGCCCTTCCCCCCGAACTTTTGCGGCACGACCTCGTGTCGTTCATGTTCAACGACAAGAAAGCCGTTGGCGACCGCCTGCGGTTCATTCTGCCGACGAAGCTTGGCGAAGTCCGCCTCGTCGACGACGTCGATGAAGACTTGGTCGACGCCGTCTTGCGGGAAGCGCCGACCTTCGGCGCCATGCTCGTCGCCCGTCGCGCCGACGACCCCGACGCCGCCACGGAAGTCTAAACCGTCGGTCCGTCCCGGTCGGCTTCTCGTACAACCGCCGCTTGCAGCGCGGCCCGCATTGTTTTCAGGCGATTCTTTATGAGCAAGCTTCTCGACGATTCCGCCGGCCCCGACGACCGGCCCGGCCTCCGTCCGCCCGCGCGCCCCCGCCACGCCGGCCCGGACGATCGGCCTTCGATCGATTCCGACGGCGGCGGCGGCGTCGAAGCGATGCTCGGCCTGCCCGACGACGCCGACGGCGTCCTCGTCGAAAACGCCCCCGTGCGCCGCCACCTCCACGCCGGCCTCACCATCGAAGGCTATTCCCGCGCCGCCGTGCAAACCTACTGGCGCATCCCCGAACTCAAGATCGGCTTCGATTTCGGCGCCCAGCCGTGGAGCTTCATGACCACGCCCACCTGGACGTTGTCGCACACCCACCTCGACCA
>JBOFFD010000154.1:0-7120 GCA_051648425.1 Planctomycetia bacterium | reverse complement strand
GGTGGGCGCGTTCGCATCGTCGGGCGACGAACCCGTCCATCCTTGGACCGGCCGACCCGTGCATTGGTTTTCCGCTTGGCCCTCCATCGACGAGGCGTCGTCGACGGCGGCTTCCACCACCGGGTTCCTCGCCGCGCCGACTCAGCTTCGTCGTTTGCGACGAACCACGTTCGACGCCGGCGGCGAACCACGGCGGACACGCTTTCTAGATCGGCGAGGGGAAGGCTTGGGAAGACCCTTCCCACGATCGGCCGAGCGATTTCCGCTTCTCGGCGTTCCACTTGGGTGCGGCGTGCTTCGCGGGAGGGGTATGCCGGCGGCGCGGTGAGCAGGCCCGGCCGTCGGCGGCCCGGCGCCGGTTTCGGCTCAAGTCGATCTACGATGAAGAAATCCGGCGTCGGCGGGGCGTCAGGGCGTCTCGTTCAGCCGGTAGACGTGGCCTGAATCGACCTGGCTGAACCCAAGCCGATCGTACATGCCGCGGGCGGCTTGGTTCCGCTCCATCGTCTGCACTTCGACGAGGCCGATGCCCTGTTCCTTGAGGTGCTTCAAGATGCTGTACAGCAGCAGTTTCCCATAGCCTTTGCGACGTTCCGATTCGACGATCTGGAAGTTCGTCACCCCGACCGAATGCACGCCCCACGACCGCACGTACGTTTCCATTTCCCAGACCCATGCGGTGCCGATGGGCGCCTGGTTGGTGCGGTGGATCAGTTCGTACCCCAGCGTAATCATCGGGCCGAGGGTGCAGGCGTGCCACCAACTAAGCGGGGTGGGGGTCGGTTCGACGAGCAGTTCGACGTTCCGCCGCAACAGGGGGATGCGGTTGTCGTCGAGCGTGGGCAGCCGGTCAAGCATGCGCTGATAGACGTGGCAGGTGTCGGCGACGACGTAGCCACGCTTCAGCAGGAACTGGGTCATCTCGCCGTCGGTGTCGAGCACGCCCGGCAGCTCGCTGCCGCCGTACAGGCCGAGGTAGAACGGGTTGAGCGGGTGCATGCTGCCGGCGTACTGCACGTTGGAGCCGCGGGCTCTCAAATACTGTTGGGCGCGGGAAAGCAGTTCGGTGCCGACGCCGCGCCGCCGATGGTCGGGGTGGACCAGCAGCATGCCGACGACGCCCATGGAAGGGTCGAGCCGGGTTTCTTCGTCGTTGCAACCGAAGCCGGCGTGGCACAGGCCGACGAGCTTGCGGTTGTCGAACGCGAGCTGAAGGCCTGCGGCGTCGAAATACGGCTTGGAGAACAGTAGTTGCTCCAAGTGGAAGCAGCCGGAGAGGTAACCGAAGCTGCGCTTGGGCATCCCTACCTGCGATTCCATGCGCTGACAGGTCGAGTTCCACAACTCCAAGATGTGCGGCGGATCGTCGTTGCGAAACGTACGGTACGTAACCACAAACCCGTCCTTTGGCGATTCCGGCGTTCCGGTCGTGCAGTTCCAGGGCGTTCGGCGTCAAAATCGCCGTTTCGCATCTTCATCGAGCCGCTCCGACCTTCGGAGCCGCCGGCGTCGCACACGGCCGGCGTCACTCCGATGGCGGTTTCACCCGAACGACGAACCGCACCGGCGACGATGGTCGCAGCGTTGCCATTCGAGGTTCGGCTCACTCGTGAAAGTCGATTGTAGGGGAACAAGGCAAGTGGCAAACCGTTCGGCGGGATTCTGTTCCGGAAGCGTCCCGCCGCGGTTCGGCTTGCACCGGCTCGTCCGTTTTTCGCGAAGCCGTCGACGACGCCAGTCTTGGACCGTTCGATGCTCGGCGGCGGCGCGGTTCAACCGTCGTCTCCCGCCGGTTCGTCGAGGGCGTCCGGGTTGACCGGTCCACCGACCGCCGGCGCCGCCAAATCGACCCGCACCAGAAAAAGCCCCTCCGGCGGCGCCGTCGCGCCCGCTTTCCGTCGATCGCCCCCCGCCAAAACTTCCGCCGCCCAGGCCGTCGGCCGCTTCCCTCGCCCAATATCGTACAGCGTTCCCGCGATCGTCCGCACCATGTTGTAAAGAAATCCGTCCCCTTCGACGTCCAACGTCACGACATCGCCCAGCCGACCAACTCGGCAGCGGAAAATCGTCCGCACGCTGCTCGAGCGGTTCGGCCATTCGGTCTCGAAGCAACGGAAGTCGTGCCGCCCGACCAGCGCGTCGGCCGCCGACTGCATCAGCGCGACGTCGAGCCTGCGTCGCACCCGCCAGGCGTACCGCCGCAGAAAAACGTCGGGCGCTAGACCGTCGTGATAGACGTACCGATACAGCTTTCGGACGGCCCACCGAATGGCGTGGAAATCGGCCGGCGCCTCTTCAAAGGAATGGACGGCGATCGCCGCCGGCAGATGCGACTGCACCGCCTTCCGCAGCACGTCCGGCGGCAACAGCGACTCCGTCCGCCAATGCGCCACTTGCGCCAGCGCATGCACCCCGGAATCCGTCCGCCCGCTGCCCACCGGCTTGCGCAGCCCGCCTTCGGTTCCAACGACCTTCCCCAGCGCCGCCGTCAGCTCCGCCTGAATCGACGGCCCGTTCGGCTGCTCCTGCCACCCACAATAGTCGCCGCCGTCGTAACTCAAAACCAACTTCAACGTCCGCATGCCGACCCGTTGTAGCCGGACTTGACGGAAGCGTCCTTTGGCGACGCGGCGTCGCTTGCCTTGCAAGGGCGGCCGAGATACCATCCAGCGGTATGAAACTCCGGGTCTACGTCGAGACGACCATTCCGAGCTATCTGACCGCATGGCCCAGCCGCGACCTCATCCGCGCCGCGGAGCAGCAGCAGACGGCTCTCTGGTGGGCGCGTCGCGGCGAGTACGAGATGGTCGGCTCGGAACTGCTTCTGGAGGAGTGCGCGGCCGGCGACTCGTCCGCGGCGGCGGATCGACTCGCGGTTGTGACCGACCTGCCGCTTCTGGAGCAGGGACCTGACGCCGCAGCTCTGGCCGACGCCCTCGTCCAAGGCGTGCCGCTGCCGACAGCCGCCGTCGCCGACGCCATGCACATCGCACTGGCGGCCGTCCATGGAGCCGACTTGCTGGTGACGTGGAACTGCCGACACATCGCCAACCCGGTGCTGCGACCCCGAGTCGAGGCGATATGCCGGGCGGCCGGCTATGAACCGCCGACGATTTGCACGCCTGGCGAGCTACTTGGAGGGTCCGACGATGTCGAAGAATGATGTTCTGGCGGCGATTCGCGCGACTCGCGATGAACTGGCGCGGCGGCACGGCGGCGACGCTTGGTCGCTGTCGGCGGCGCTGGCCGCGCGGTCGCGGGCGGCTGGCCGACAGGTCGTCCGTTTTGCGCCGCGGCGGCCGTCGCCCCCGAGAGCGGCGGCCGTTGAACTGTGTGCGATGCAGACGCCGAGTTCCGATGAAGTGCCGCCCGCGTTTGATTCCTGACCTGCCATTCGCTCACATTTCAAAAGGGGGACAGGCACGTTTAGTCATTTAGGTTCGCCGTCAACTCCGCCTGAATCGACGGCCCGTTCGGCTGCTCCTGCCACCCACAGTAGTCGCCGCCGTCGTAACTCAAAACCAACTTCAACGTCCGCATGACGACTCGTTGTAGCCGGACCTGGCAGTAGCGTCCGTCCACCGGTTGATCTACGTCGAACGGTCAGGATAATGCATCTCGCGCAACCGAAATCGCTGCGGCCGTCAGGCTGCGACAATGAAAAGTCTTTGATGGTCCAAATGTTCGGCGGCGGAGGCGATTCCATGGCGTCTGATCTCGTGCGGACGAGTAAGTTCCTCTCACTCGTGCTTCGCCACAAGCCCGAAGAGATTGGGCTGACGCTCGACGCAAACGGCTGGGCGGACGTCGAGGAGTTGATCCGGCTGGCCAAGCAACACGGCCGCCGGCTTACATTGCCCCTGCTTGAACAAATCGTCGCGGAGAACGACAAGAAGCGGTTCGCGTTTAGCGAGGACGGGCGACGCATTCGGGCGAGCCAGGGTCACTCGGTCGAGGTCGATCTGGCCCTCCCCCCGGCGCAACCGCCAGGGGTGCTGTACCACGGCACGGCGGAGCGGTCGGTTGAATCGATCCGTGCCGGCGGGTTGCACTCCGCCAACCGACAGCACGTCCACCTTTCCGCCGAGGCGGCCACCGCCGTGAAGGTCGGCCAGCGACACGGCAAGCCCGTGGTGTCGGTCGTTCGGGCGGGTGAGATGGCGGCGGCTGGGCACACGTTCTTTCTATCGGCCAACGGCGTTTGGCTGACCGAGCGCGTGCCGGTGGAGTTCATCTCCTTCCCTGCGGGATGAGGCATTTGCGCCGGCTGCGGGGCAGCGCCGGCAGTTCTCTGATTATCCGCCGACGGCCCTCCCATAGGCCGTGTTGGTCTCCAGGCAAAAGCCGAGGCGGGCGTCCGACGAGTGCTCGTCGCCCCCGGCGGCTTCATCACATCCGGACGCGCGGAAGGGTTTGGCCTTCGGGGGCATTGAGGTAGAATGAAGTCGGAAGACTATGCGTTGAGGAACCGATCATGACGACCGCGGAGAGTTCCAGCGCCCGACTCGCGGACGACGCGCGGCGCGGCCAAGAGGCGTTTGATCGACTCGTCAAACCAAAGCTTCGCCCCGAAGACGACGGCAAGTTCGTCGCCGTCGATATCGACTCAGGCGACTACGAGATCGACGCCGACGACTACCAGGCCACCGGCCGTTTGATGGAACGTGTCCCAGGCGCGCGGATTTGGCTGTTGCGCGCCGGTCGCCCGACGACCTACCGGATCGTTCGGCTTGGGCTGGAAGGTCGCTCGCAATCCGGGGTCGGAATCCGTCTGTGAGGCCGTTCCTTACTCACATCTTCCTGCCCGGGTCCAGGTCGATCGACCAGAGCGTCTTACCCGCGACGTCGTGCAGGCCGACGGTTAAGACGCCGTCGGTCGCCCGCGCTCTTACCGAACCGAAGAACTGCAAGCCTTCGCTGGGCGGACGGTTCGGCTTCATGCCCTTCGGGATGCTGAGGAACTTGAGTTGCGGGCCGAAGGTGTCGTCCAGAACGCCGGGGCCGAAGGTGCCGGCGTGGATCGGGCCGGCGACGAATTCCCAGAAGCCGTCGAAGTCGCCGAACCGCGCCGCCTGCGGGTCGTACCAATGCGCCGCCGCGTAGTGGACGTCGGCCGTCAGCCACACCACGTTCCGCGTCTTCTCCTTCTTTAAGACAGCGAACAGTTCGGCGAATTCCAGTTCGCGACCGAGCGGCGGGCCGTTGCCGTTGGCGGCGTTCTCGAACCGGCCGGGGCCGTCGCCGACGATAAGACCGAGCGGCATATCCGAAGCGACCACCTTCCAAACCGCCGTCGACCGCGTCAAGCCGCGCTTCAGCCATTCCAACTGTCGACCGCCCAGAAAAGCCGTCGCCGGCGACCGCTTCTTTTGATCGTTCGGCCCGTTGGCGCCCCTGTAAGACCGCATGTCTAAGACGAAAACGTCGACAAGCGGTCCGTAAGAAATCTTGCGATAGACCCGCTCGGGATCGAGGGCGGGCGCGATCGGCAGGTATTCGTGGAACGCGCGGTTGGCGCGGGCCGACAACAGGTCGCAGCTTTTCACCGTGTACCGCGGGTCGTCGAGGACTTCGCCGGGATGCCAGTTGTTGGTCGTTTCGTGGTCGTCCCACTGCACGACGCTGGACACTTCCGCATTGAACCGGCGGATGTTGGCGTCGAGCAGGTTGTAGGCGTGGCAGCCGCGGAACTCATCGAGCGTCTCGGCCACTTTCGCCTTCGCCGGCGTGACGATGTTGGTCCAGGTCGAACCGTCGTCGAGTTTGGTCGACTCGGCGAGCGGGTTGTCGGCGTAAATCGCGTCGCCGGAATGCAAAAAGAAGTCGGGTTGCACCTTCCGCATGGTCTCGAACATCGTCAAACCGCCGCGCGCCGCGTCGATGCCGAAACCTTGGCCGCAGACGTCGCCGCTCCAGACGAAATGGACGTCACGCGTCGGCTTGCCTTCGGCGGGGGCGGCGGTGAAGCGGCCGGCGACGCTTTCACTAAAGACGCCGGGATCGGCCAGGCTCTCGAAGCGCACCCGGTAGAAGTGCCGTTCCCCGGGACTAAGACCGTTTAAGACGATCTTGGCGGTATGGTCGGTTTCCGGCAGCGCCGCCGGCCCGCGAAACCGCCGAGCGTCTTTGAAATCCTCGCGCGCACTAACGTCGACGAACATCCGCGCCGGCCGATCGGTCTTACACCAAACGACCGCGGAGCGGGCCGTCGCGTCGCCCGATGAAACGCCGAGCGGAATCGTCGGCCGCTTGGCGTCCGGCGTGACCACCGCGGGCGCCGATGGTGTCGGCGGCTCGGCCGCCTTGCCAACGACCGTCGCCAACGGCGCCGTCGCCAAGGTCGTGAGGAACTTTCGTCGCGTTTCGTCGCCGCCGGCCATCGCCCGTCTCCTCATGGTGGAACTCGCGTTTGTTTTACGAACGGTCGTGAAGAAAACGGGAAGAGGCCGTCGGTGCGACGAGCCGTACAACGGAGTCGCGCGACACGCGCACAGGAGGCCGCCGATGCCGAACGACCGCCGCCGAACGACGAACCGCCTCGGCCGGTGGGCGCCGGACGCCGGCGCCGCGGTCGCCTTGGTACTCGCCCTCGGCGTCTACCACGGCGGCGTGCTCGCGGGCGGCCTGCCCACCGGCGGCGACACCGTCCGCTTCAACCTCGGTCTGCTCGCCCACTATCATGACGCCCTCGCCGTCGGCGAACTGCCCTTTTGGAACGGCCGGTGGGGCTTCGGCTTCCCTGCCTTCGCCGAGAGCCAAGTCGGCGCCCTCTACCCATTTCACCTGCTGTTCTTCGGCCTTTTGAACACGTTCGACGCCTTCCGCGCGACGTTCCTACTCCATCGCCTCGGCGGCGCGCTCCTGGTCTATGGTTCGTTCCGTTGGATGGGCCTCCGGCCGACGGGGGCGTTCTTCGCCGCCGTCACGGTGATGTTCAGCGGCTTCGCCGTCGTCCACCTCGACCATTTGTGGGCGGTGGAAGCGCTGCCGTGGAGCCTGTTGCAGTTCGCTTGCGCGACGCGGATCTTACGAGCGAAGGTCCGGGCGGCGGCGGTCGTCTTACCGCTCGCCGTCGCGGCGCAGCTTTTAGACGGCCACTTTCAGACGGCGTTCATGACGC
>JBOFFD010000153.1:0-2684 GCA_051648425.1 Planctomycetia bacterium | reverse complement strand
CGTTCGCGGCGGCTTGACGGGCGAAGAAGCCGTCGTTCTCCAACAGCGCGGTCAAGGCGACGCCGCCGAAACCGGCCCCCAGTTCCCAAACGAATTGACGCCGGGATCCGCAGCACGTCGATCGATGCGTCATGATCTTGGTCTCCCTATGGGGAATTCGTCTTGGTTTTGCGGGTCGTCTCAGCGTCGCGCGGCACGACGACGACGGGACCGCCCTGAGTGGGCGGCGGGCGAACTATTTAAGGGTGGAAGTCGTCAGCGTGCTTCCAGCATTCTAGACGCGGCCGTTTTATTTCCAACCTGAAATAAAATGAAAGCCTAGACCGAAATCGCCTCGTCGGCGGTCGGCGGCGGGAGGTCGGCCAGCAGCGGTTCGACGATTTCCGCCAGGAACTCGTCGACCTGTTCCGGGGCCCGGCCGATGTACCGCCGCGGGTCGACCGCGTCGTCCAGCGACGCCCCCGCGAACGCCGGGTCGCGCCGCAGCCGGTCGAGCAGGTCGTTCGGCTTGCCTTCCCGGTTCATCACGTCGGCGGCCGCATGGCTGGCCACCCGCACCCGTTCGTGCAGGTCCTGCCGGTCGCCCCCCGCCCGCACGCCCGCCATCAAGATTTCCTCGGTCGCCATGAACGGCAGTTCGACCTCCAGCCCGCGACGGATCACCGCCGGGTAGACGACCAGCCCGGCGGCGACGGTTTCATACAGCCGCAGCACGGCGTCGGTTCCCAAAAACGCCTGCGGCAACGTCAACCGGCGGTTGGCGCTGTCGTCGAGCGTCCGCTCCAACCACTGCGTCGCGTGCGTCTGGGCGGCGTTGCCGACGAGGTTCATGACGAACCGCGCCAAGCCGCAAATCCGCTCGCAAAGCATCGGGTTCCGCTTGTACGCCATCGCCGACGAACCGATCTGGTCTTCCTTGAACGGCTCGACGACCTCTTTGCGATGCGCCAACAGACGTAGGTCGACCGCGAACTTGTGCGCCGACTGACACACCCCCGACAGCACGTCGAGCATCTGCGAATCGACCTTCCGGCTGTACGTCTGGCCGGTGACGGCGTAGACGCCGGGGAAGTCGAGCTTCTCGGCGATCCGGCGGTCGAGCCGGCGGACTTTGTCGTGGTCGCCGTCGAACAGCGACAGGAAGGTCGCTTGCGTGCCGGTGGTCCCTTTCGCTCCGCGCAGCTTCAGGCCGTCGCGCCGCGCTCGGATTTCCTCCAGGTCCAAGACCAAGTCGTGCAGCCACAGGCAGGCGCGCTTGCCCAGCGTCGTCAATTGGGCGGCCTGAAAGTGGGTGAAGCCCAGGATCGGCAGGTCGCGGTGGGCGCGGGCGAATTCGGCCAGCTTTCGGACGACCGCCCCCAGCCGGCCCGCGACCAGGTCGAGGCCGTCGCGCATCGCCATCAGATCGGCGTTGTCGGTGACGTAGCAGCTCGTGGCGCCGAGGTGGATGATGCCGCGGGCGGCGGGGGCGTCGTCGCCGTAGGCATGAACGTGCGCCATGACGTCGTGGCGGAACTTTTTCTCGTACCGGCCGGCGGCGGCGGCGTCGACCGACGTCGCGGCGGCGCGCAGCGCGGCAAGCTGTTCGTCGCCAATCGGCAGG
Source organism: Planctomycetia bacterium (assembly GCA_051648425.1). Lineage (GTDB taxonomy): Bacteria > Planctomycetota > Planctomycetia > Kolteriales > Kolteriaceae > JBOFFD01. Next base: position 1,081 of record JBOFFD010000153.1, on the reverse strand, counting down.
CCCAGTTCCTGCTCGGCCTCCGCCAGCACGATCCACAACCGCCGCCACGTCTCGAACCGCCGTTTGTCGCCCCAAAGCTCCGCCATCGGCCGGCCGGCATACCGCGCCACCAGCGGGTTTTCATACACCGCCGCCGGCTCCACCCGCCCGCCGCTAGATTCCATCGCTTCGCTCATCGACGATCCGCTTCCCTTCCCATCGCACCCTCGACAAGGCCGCCGCCGCGCCCAAGGATTCCTATGAGCCGCCCCCCGCCGTTTCCCGAAGACCCGTCACCCGGCCCCTTCCGCCGCCCCCGATCGCTTCATGCAGAAAAACCTGCACGTCGTCTTGACGCCGCCCCGCCATGTGCAGTAAACTCTGCATAGAGGCCCGAAAGGAGGCGATCATGTCGCGATTCACCGCCGGCGAGCTGCGGGTCATGCAGCTTCTCTGGGAGCACGGCGAACTGAAACCGTCCGACCTGCAACGGCTCTACGCCGAACCGATCAAAAACTCGGCGCTGCGCTCTTATCTCACGATCCTCGTCGACAAGGGGCACGTCGCCCGCCGCAAGGACGGCAAGGCATTTTTCTATGCCGCCGCCACCCCGCGCCAACAGGCGTTTTCCACGATGCTCGGCGACCTCGTCAAAACCTTCTGCGCCGGCTCGGTGCCCGAATTGATGATGACGCTCGTCCGCAAGGAAAAACTAAGTGAAGACGATCTGCTCGAACTGAAACGGCTGGCCGACCAAACGCCGACGGACGCCGCGCCGTCGATCGCGCCGAAAACTAAGAAGAAGGGGGCGAAACGATGAACCACAGTTTTGAAACAATTGAATTTCAGCTCGCCGCGAAGCTCACCGTCGTGCTGGCGGTCGTCTGGACCGCCCACGCCGCGTTCAAGTCGATCAACCCCCGTTGGCGGGTTTGGACGTGGCGGCTGGGCGCCGTCTGCGCCGCCGTCTTACTCGTCGCGGCGCTGCTGCCGCCGCAGTACGCCGTTCCCGTGCTGCCCGCGGCCGAGCCGACGCCCTCCCTCGTGATTCTAAGAACGGCCGAGCCGGCCGACGCCGAACCGCCGACCGCCGATCTTAACT
>JBOFFD010000152.1:0-20086 GCA_051648425.1 Planctomycetia bacterium | reverse complement strand
TGCTGGCGAATCATGCCGAAGAGAAGTCGGCCCCAGACGTCGCCGGGGTTCACGTCGAGCAGTTTGGCGGCGTAGTCTTCGGCGGCGTCGATCCGATGGTCGGCCAGCGCCGCGCCGGCGGCCAACAGCAGATCGATCGACCGTTGCGGCGGCGCGGCCGACCGCGCCCCGCCCACGACCGACCCGCCGTCCAATTCCCGCTTGGCTTCCGTCACGACGACCGGCGTCGGCTCGCCGAACCATTCCTCCGCATCTTCCAACACCTTCCGCCAAACCTGGTCCTGCCGCCGATCGGGCGGCGAGCCGGCCGCCCGCCACAGTTCCATCGACGCCGCCGCCAAGTGGTAGTGCAGTTCGCCGATCTCCTCGCGGACCGGCTCGATCGATTCGGGCATCGCACCGTCCGATCGGGCGGCGCGGCGGACCCAATCGCTCCACGCGTCGTCGACCGGCGCGCGGCGCGAAAACCGTTGCACCCACGGGTGGTCGATCGCCCGTCGACAGCGGGCGGCGGCCGCCTTCACGTCGGCCAGACCGCGGGCCGGGTTGTTGAGCAGGTAGCGGATTTCGTCGAGTTCGTCGCGCAGGGCCGCCGTCGATTGTTCCAGTTCCAGCAGACTAAGCTTCTGGCCGCGCGCCACGACGGCGGCCGCCAAGGCGGTCGTCAGCAACAAGCCGACGAACAAGACCACCGAGGTCGAACGGGTGCTGGGGTTCCGCCGCAGCCATTTTAGGCCCTGTTCGACGAGCGACGGTTCCGGCTGGTGGCGCAGCGGGCGGTTTTCAAAGTGCCGGCGCAAATCCTCGGCGGCTTGGCGGGCGGTGGGATACCGCTCGGCGGGGTCGTGCTTCAACAGGCGGTGGATGATCGCCGCCAGGGCGGGCGAGACGGCCGGTTCCAGCCGGCGGATCTGCGGCGGCGGCGTCGCCAATCGGCGGCGGCGGTCGAGCAGCAGATCGCCGGCGGCCGGCGCCGGGTCGCCCGCGGACGAAGCGGAAGGCGCGTCGACCGGAAAAGGAAGCCGGCCGGTCGCCGCCTCGTACAAGACGACGCCGAGGGAAAAAAGGTCGGCCCGGCCGTCGAGCGGCGCGGCGGGGTCGTCGAGCGCGGCGGCTTGTTCCGGACCGAGGTAAGGAAGGGTGCCGCCGACCGCCGCCAGCCGACGGTCGGCGTCGGCGTCGAACCGGTCCGGACGGGCCAGGTTGAAATCGAGCAGCATGGCGCGGCCGTCGTCGGCCACCAAAATGTTCGCCGGCTTCAAATCGAGGTGCAGCAGACCGCGGTCGTGGGCGTGCGCCAAGCCCTCGGCCAACTGCCAGCCCAGCCACGCCACCGCATCGACCCAGGTCCGCCGCGCCAGTTCGTCGGGCGGCGGGTCGGGGGCGAACAGCGCCGCAGCGGCGGTCGGCGCGACGCCTTCCCGGCGCAGCCGTTGCAGCACGCTTTGCAGCGTCCGCTCGCCGAAGAACGGCATGCAGATCGCCTCGAACCGGCCGCTGAAATGGGTCGAGTAGATCGGCACGACGTGGGTGTTCTGCAAGCGGGCCAAGCGGTCGGGTTCGCCGAGCGGCGTCGTGGAGATCTTGAGGACGACCGGTCGGCCGGCCAGCCACCCCTGCCGGGCCAAATAGACCTGGCTGAACGACCCGCGGCCCAAGAGACGCTCGAGATGGAAGCCGGCGAACTCCTCGCCGACGGCGGGAAGCCGTTCCGCCGGGCCGTCGACCGGCGCCGGCGTATCCAAATCCGCGATCGTCGGCGCGGTCGGGGTTCCGTCGCCGTCCGAAGCAGCGCCGACCAGCGGCGTTTCCTCCGCCGCCAGTTCGGGGAACTCGGCGACGTAGTCGACCCAGCGACGGGCGCCGCCGGCGTACTCGAAGTCGACCCGCACCAGTTCGCGCAGGATTTCGTCGCGCTGCGGATGTTCGACCGGGGGAAGGTAGTCCGCCACCAAGGCGCCGGGGTTGCACCGGCGGTCGGCTTCAAACCGGTCGACGGTTGCGTTCAACTGGCCCCACGCGGCGAGATCCTCCCGGCTGGACCGCTTCAGCGACATCGACGCCATCACACGGGCTCCGACTGAAGTTTGTCGCGAAGAATCTCGCGGAAATCGTGCAGCAGCCGTTCGACGGTCCGTTTCGACCGACCAGTCTCGGCGACGATTTCATCGACGTTGAACCCTTCCAGCCGTCGCTGAATGATGAGCTGATGGGCTTTGGGCAGTCCCTCAACGATTTCGGTGATGAGCATTTGCAGGTCGACCAGCAGTTGGTCGTCGGACGACGGCCCCCGACGGTCGGCGGCGTCGGGGGCGGCTTCCAGGCTTTGGCTGCCCGTGGTCGACGTGATGCTGCGGCGTTCGGCGCGGTGGAATCGGCCTTGCGCCCGCACCTTGTTGAGGGCGATGGTGAGCAAGAGCGCCCACAGGTCTTCGCCGGGATGGACGGCGAACTGACCCTGTTGGGCGCGGCGGAAGAAGGTGCGGAAGACGGACTGCAGGATGTCGTCGGCGTCGACGCGCGGGGCCAATGACGGCGGGCAGCGGTCGCGGACGACCAGGCGCAGCCGATGGGCGTACCGCTGGTACAGGTCGCGGGCGGCGTCGTCGTCGCCGCCGCGAACGCGGTCGAGCAAGTCTTCGTCGGCGGAAGACGGATCGACGGACGACGCGCGAGGGACCGCCGCGGTTTCGGCAGACCTACTCGCGATCGGTACGCGCGCCGTTTCCGTCGTATCCTCGTCCGTCATGCGGAGAAGCCCCGTCCATCCAAGGACGACGCCGCCAAGTACGAAAGGGACGGCGGCGCTCCTATCGGAATACAGTATCATATCGCGTTGAAGGAAGGACGAACACAAGAGCCGCCTGCGATGTATGAGGGGAAACCCTCGTCGCACTACCGAGGGATGGCATACACCATCGAGAATGCATCTTCGGCTTCGAGCGTTTTCTCTCAAATACGTGCTGAGCAGCGGCCCTTGCCGCCTCAGCGCCGGGGCTTTTGAAGGCAATCGATGTTAATACTATTTCGAGGAAGTCAGACAGATATACGGAATTGATCTTTGCGGGAGCGTGCGAAATGTCACGACTGGCGGCCTACCTCGAGGGAGAAAGCAGACGCCGGCGGGACGTCATCCTGCAACTGGGGACACGGCGGTTCGGGCCTACCGACCGCGATTTGGAAGAGGAACTCGAATCGATCCATGATTTGGAACGGCTGGACCGAATGGTCGAGGCCGTCATTTCCGCCGGCTCTTGGTTGGAATTGCTGGCGCCGCCTTGACCCTGCCGCCTTGACCTAACATGTCGGTCGGTCGACCGAAGCCTTCCACTTCCAGCAGTGATTTTCCGGCGTAGTTGCCAAAGGACCGGCCGGGTCGCACGATAGGCTCGGCTTATAATGTCGATTCATCTTACTTGAATCGCCCGACCCCTGCACCGCCGGCTCCCGGAGACGAGACGACGCATGTCCGACCATCAACCCAAAGAACAGTGGGCGACGAAGATCGGCGTCATCATGGCCGTCGCCGGCTCGGCCGTCGGACTGGGCAACTTCCTGCGCTTTCCGGGCTTGGCCGCCAAGTACGGCGGCGGCGCCTTTCTCATTCCGTATCTCGTCTGCTTCGTCATCGTCGGCATCCCCATCTGCTGGGCCGAGTGGACGATGGGCCGCTACGGCGGCCGATTCGGCTTCAACTCCGCCCCCGGCATCTTCTCCGTCTTGTGGCGGAATCCGTTGTCGAAGTACGTGGGCGGGTTCGCGCTGCTCATTCCCGTCTGCATCTTCATGTATTACGTCTACATCGAATCGTGGTGCCTGGCGTACGCGGTGAAGTTCGCCTTCGGCAGCCTCGACCTTGGCCCGAATCCCGCCGCCTACACCGACTACTTCGCCAAGTACACCGGCGTCCATGAGAACGGCGCCGTTTTCGACGGCGGCATCCATGAAGCGTTCTGGTACTTTCTGGCCACGTTCGCCATCAACTTCTTCTTCATCTACCGCGGGCTGAGCAAGGGCATCGAACTGCTTTGCAACGTCGGCATGCCGCTCTTGATCGTGGCGGCGATGGTGGTCGCCGGCCGTGTGCTGACGATGCCCGACCAGCCGATCCCCGCGCCATGGACCCAGACGCTGCCGCAGGTGTTGAAGCCCGACGACTGGACGGCGCTGCGGGCCGCCGCCGTCGATCCGGCGACGAAGCCGACCGAGTTCCAGGCTTCGCTTAAGAAGACGTTCGCGGCCTATTTCGCCGAACAGGCCGACGCCCGCCGGGCGCGGGTCGCCGCCGGCGGCCCGGCCGACGACGCGCACCTGTCGGTGGCCCCGCCGGCCGGATTCTTGGCCCAGCCTGACGGACTAGCGGTCGCGCTCGCGGAACTGCGCGCCGCCGACGCCGGCCCCGTCTACCGCGACTGGATCGAGAAAACCCGCGCCGGCCTGACCTTCGACCAGAAGATCGACCTGCAGAAGTTGGAGCGCCGCCAATTGGCGAAGGCGAAATCGGTCGCCGCCGACGCGGTGAAGGCGTCCGGCGGCGACTCCGCCGCCCAGGCCCGCCTGAAGGCCGGCCGCGACGACCTGCTCGCTCTCGATAAAGCCCGCACCGAAATCCTCACCGCCGGTCCCGCCGGCGACATGCCCAACCTCACCGCGCCGCTCGTCGCCCTTCTGCCGCCGACCGTCGTCGACGGCCGATCGACCGCCGTCTTTCCCGACGAAGCCGTCCGCGTCCAACGTCGCGCCGCCGCCTTGGAGGCCGCCGAACTGCCCCGCACCGTTTGGAACGGCCTCGGCTACATGTGGAACCCCGACTTCGGCCAACTGCTGACCACCCAAATCTGGCTTGAGGCCGCCGGCCAGATCTTCTTCACCCTGTCGGTCGGCTTCGGCGTCATCATGGTCTATTCCAGCTATCTGCGTCCGCGCGACGACGTCGTCCTCTCCGGCCTAACGGCGTCGGCCACCAACGAATTCTGCGAGGTCTCCCTCGGCGGCACCGTCGCCATCCCCGCCACTTTCCTGTTTCTGGGAACCGCCACCACGCTCGACGTCATCGCCAGCGGTTCCTCGTTCGGCCTCGGCTTCAACACGCTGCCCGCCGTCTTCGCCGCCATGCCCGGCGGCCAAGTCCTCGGCGCCGTCTGGTTCTTCCTTCTCTTCATCGCCGGCATCACCAGCTCGCTCAGCATGTTGCAACCGGCCATCGCCTTCTTGGAAGAAGGCTTCAACCTCCGCCGCCGCGCCAGCGTCGCCGCCATCGGACTCATGACCATGACCGGCGCCCTCTTGGTCCTCTACTTCTCAAAGGACTTGGTGGTTCTCGACACCGTCGACTTCTGGATCGGCAGTCTCGGCCTCTTGGTGCTCGCCACCTTCCAAATCATTCTGTTCAGTTGGGTTTTGGGGCTGCCGCGCATGCTCGAAGAGGCCCACTGCGGCTCCAACATGCGGATTCCCGCCTTCTTCGTTCCTATCTTGATGTACGTTACGCCCACGTTCCTCTTGGTAATTCTGGCGTCGTGGGGCGTCGAGAAGCTCGTGCCCAATCTGGTTTCGCTGACATCCAATCCGCCGGCCCTCTTGGCAGTGCTGTACCTGGCGGTAGTGTTCCTGTTCGTGTCGCTGATGGTGAGCTTGGCCGACGAAAACTGGCGCCGCGCCGGCCGCGGTACGAAGGAGGTCGACCAATGAACCTGCTCGGCGTGCTCATAATGATTTTGGCCAACGGCGCCGTCATCGTCTTGATGCTTTGGTGCTTCTTCAAGGTGATGACCGCCCCTACCGCCCCCCACGAGCCGACCGCTGCGGTGCTGACCATCGACACCCGCGACGCCGACCCGCCGCTCGAAGAAGGCCGCCCGCTGGAAGGCGGCCCGCTCGGCGGCGAGAATCCGCCGCGCGCGGCCACCTCCGCCAATCAAGAGACCGTCTCGTGAAACGGTTCATCACCGCTCGTTTCCTTTTCTCCTTCGGTGCGGCGGCGGCGCTGGCGGTCGGCTGGTTCTACGGCGACCGTTGGGCGCCTCCGCCCATCCGCGTCGGTATTCTGCACTCGCAGACCGGCACCATGGCGATCAGCGAAAAATCGATGATCGACTCCGAGCTGCTGGCCATCGAAGAGATCAACGAGGCCGGCGGCTTGTTAGGGCGCCGCGTCGTCGCCGATGTGCGCGACGGCCGTTCCGACTGGCCGGTCTTCGCCGCCGAGGCCGAAAGCCTCATCCGCGACGCCAAGGTCTGCACCATCTTCGGCTGCTGGACCTCGGCCAGCCGGAAGAGCGTGTTGCCGATCGTTGAAAAGTACAACCACCTGCTCGTCTACCCAATGGCCTACGAGGGGCTGGAACAGTCGCCGAACGTCGTCTACGTCGGGGCGGCCCCCAACCAGCAGATCACGCCGGCCGTCAATTGGGGGTACGAAAACCTGGGGCCGCGGTTCCTGCTGGTGGGGTCCGACTACATCTGGCCGCGCTGCGTTTTCGCCATCGTCAAAGACCAGCTCGCCGCCCTCGACGCCGAGCTGGTCGGCGAAGAATACCTTGTGCTGGGCACGACGAACGTCGCCGACGTGGTGGCGAAGATCAAGCTGCGGAATCCCGACGTCGTGTTCAGCGCGGTGGTCGGGGGGACGAACGTCGCCTTCTACCGGGCGCTGCGGGAAGCCGGCGTGAAGGCCGAGGAAACGCCGGTGCTGACCGTCAGCATCGGTGAAGATGAACTGCGTGAAATCAAGCCGGAGGATGTCGCCGGCACCTATGCCGCCTGGAGCTACTTTGAAAGCCTGGGCCGGCCGGAGAACCGCGAGTTCGTCGACCGGTTCAAGAAACGGTACGGCCAACTCCGCGTCACCAGCGACGTCATTGAAGCGGCGTACGTCGGCGTGAAGTTGTGGGCGCAGGCGGTGAAGGAAGCCCGCGGCGACGACGTGGCCGACATCCGGCGGACGATCGTCCGCCAGAGCCTGAACGCGCCCGAAGGCGTGGTGTCGATCGATCCGGCGACGAACCACGCCTGGCGGGTGGTCAACTTGGGGAAGGTCCGCACCGACGGCCAAGTGGACGTCGTCTGGACTTCGTCGAAGCCGATCCGACCGGCGCCCTTCCCGAGATCGCGCAGCCGCGCCGCCTGGGAAAAACTCGTCCGCGACCTGTACTCCGGCTGGGGCGGCGCCTGGGCCAACCCCGCCCCACCGTAGATTCCTCCGATGGAACGAAAAAACCAAATCTAGGGCGGAACTCCGGTCCGCCACGGAGGCGCGTTGGGACGAAACACCTTTCCGACCGTCCGAAAGGAAAGGACGTTCGTTCCCACGCCGCATCCGGGCGGACCGAGTTCCGCCCTGCATTCGACGTTCCGTCCCGACGTTGAAGCACGACCTCTTTCGTTCGACGACGACTAAGATCCGAAAGATGATTCAGTCGCCGTGCGGCGTTGCAAGTGAAGGAGGCGGCGGTTGGAAGGTCTTACGGAAGAACCACCGGCCGACGGCGCGGCGCCCCGCCGGCCGCGCATCCTCTGGGGGATCACCGGCAGCGTGGCCGCCGTTCGGGCCGACGCGCTGGCCGCCGAACTTTTGACGCTGGGCGACGTCGCGGCGGTGGCCACCGAAGCCGCCCGCCGGTTCCTGCCGCCGCTGCCCGCCGAAGTCCGTTATTACGTCGACGCCGACGAATGGGCCGCCTGGAAGACCCTGGGCGACCCGGTGCTGCACATCGAACTGCGCCGCTGGGCCGACCTGTTCGTCGTCGCGCCCCTCACCGCCGGCACCCTGGCGAAACTGGCCGGCGGCCTTTGTGACAACCTGTTGACGTCGACCGCCCGCGCCTGGGATTTCGCGAATCCGGTCGTCGTCGCTCCCGCGATGAATACGAAAATGTGGGAGCATCCAACGACCGCCGATCAGTTGCGAACGCTGCGCGACTGGGGCGTGGCGGTGGTCGAACCCGTGGAGAAAATGTTGGCGTGCGCCGACGTGGGCATGGGGGCGCTGGCGCCCCCGGCGACGATCGCCGTCGCCGTCGCCGCCGCTTTGCGGTCTCGTTCGATTGGGCCGGCGGTTCCGCCGAAGGAGATTCAACGATGAGCGACGAACTGATCGAACTGTATCGCGCGCGGTCCGCCGTCGAAGCGCAACTGCTTCATTCCCGGCTGGAAGAGGCGGGCGTCAAGGCGTTCGTTTCCGGCGCCAACACCGGCGGCGCCGGCGGCGAGCTCAACCTCGGTTGGTCGACCGACCCGGTGGTCATGGTGGCGGCCGTCGACGAAGCGGCCGCCAAGCAGGTCGTCGCCGACTTCCAGCCCGAAGAACACGCCGAGCAGGACATCGGCGACGCCTGGAACCAAACCCCGCCCCCCGACGCCGCCGAAGTCGTCCCGCCCGAAGACGACTGACCAACATCATCCAACCGAGGCTTACGGGCCGGCCGGCGGCGCGGGGGCGAGGGTTGGTCCTTCCGAAGGGATTGGTTCCGGCTTTTCCTTCGCGCGGAGCCGTTCGACGGCCGCTTCGACTTCGGGCTTGCGGGCCGACGGGGCGACTTCGAGCGCTTGAACCGCGGACCGCACCGCGTCGTCGAACCGGTCCTGAAGCGCGAAAACACCCGCCCGCGCCATGTACAGCTCGAACCGTTCGCCGTTGATCCGCACCGCCATCCGCGACGCCTTCTCGGCGGCCGCCAGATCCCGTTTTGCGGGATCGGGGTGGCGCGACCGGACGATCGCCAGGAAGTTGTAGGCGTCGGCCAGCCACGTCGGCCCGCCGACCGCCGGTTGGTTGGCGACCGCCTTCTCCAAATCGGCGACCGCCGCGTCGTACCCCTGCCGGCCGTTGATGCGCGCCGCCGCCCGGTGATACCGCAGCACCGGCAGATAGTTATTCTGGAACTCGCGGGCGGTCCCCTTGCGTTCCGCCGCGTCGAAGTCGGCCGTCGCCGCCGCGAATTCCTTCATTTCCGCCTTCGCCATGCCGCGGGCCATCAACAGGTTGGGGTCGTCGGGTGTAAGATCGAGGGCCTGCGCGTAGAAGTTGAGCGCCCGCGAGGGATTGCGGACGCGGAAGGCGTTGTTCCCCTGCAAGTTCAGCGCCACCGCCGCCGATTTCTTATACTCCGTCGCGTTCGACGGATCGAGTTCGACCGCCTTCTTACACCGTTCGACGCACGCGTCGAAGTCGCCGTTCTTAGAGTCGAGCGCCGCCAGCCGGCCGTAGGCGGCGCCCAGGCCGGCCGATTCCTTCACCTTCAGACCGGGGGCGAGGTCGAAGGCGGCCTCCCACCGCTTCACCGCCGCCGAAAGATCGTCCGCCGCAAGATCGTCCGCCGAAAGAGCGGCTTTCGCAAGGACGACTTCCAACCGGCCGGCCGCCGCCCGGAGCGCGACCGCCTGGCCCGCGTCGGCGCGCTTGGCGGCGTTCAAATAAGCGACGGCGGCCTCGGCCGGCTTGCCGGTTTGTTCCAACACCGCCGCCCGGAGCGCGTCCAGCCGCGCGTCGCCGGGCGCCACCTTCGCGGCTCTGTCTAAATCCGAGGCGGCGTCGGCGAACTTTTTGTCGGCGACCGCCGCCTCCGCCCGCAGATAATAGGCCGACGCCAACAGCGGCGTCGTCGCTTTTTCGGCCGACGGATCGTACTCGCGCGCCTTTTCGACGGCCGTGACGGCGGCGGCGTAGTCCTTCCGGTCGAGCGCGGCGGCGGCGGCCGACCGGTAGGCGTCGGCCAACGGCGCCGCCAGCCGTTCGGCAACGCCGGCGTCACGGGCGGCGGCCGCCGTCCACGCCGCGATTGCTTCCTCGAACCGTCGCTGCCCGACCAGTTGTTCGCCCAGTTTCGCGCCGGCGGCCGCCGCGTTCTTGTCGACGTTCGCCTTGGTGGTTCGGTCGAGATTTAGCGCGCGGTCGAAGTCGGCGAGGGCGTCGCGGTAGAGGCCGGCGCCGCTGCGCGCCAAGGCGCGGTTGGTGAAGTCGACCGCCGACCGCCCGTCGAGCGCGATCGCCTCGGTGAAGCTGGCGACGGCGTCCGCCGATCGGTCGGCGTCGAGCGCCGCCATCCCGCGCTTCCGAACGACGTTCGTCAATGCGGCGGCGTACGCGCTCTTGTTCGATGGATCGAGCGTCATCGCTTGTCGGTAGTCGGCCGCGGCGCCGTCGAAATCGGGCGGGTCGCCGGCCGCCCGCCGCTTCCCCCGCTCGGCGACCACGCCCCCCTTCGCCCCGTCGAAACGGTCGCGCAGCGTCGGCCGGCGTTTCGCGGCCTCCTCCAACAGTGTCAACGCCTTGTCAGCGTCAGCCGCCGCGACCGCCTCGGCGGTCAAGACGTCGGCTTCCACCTCGGCCAACCCCGGGAAGTCGAAGTCGATTTTGGCGACCTTCGCCAGTTCTTTCTTCGCCGGCTCGAACCGGCCTTTGGCCAGCAACGCGCGGGCGGCCGCCAACGGCTTTCCGCCGACCACGTCCTGGTACTTCTTCTGACCGACGGGGTCGAGCGAATACGCGGACTCGAAGTCGAGGGCGGCGTCGTCCGTCCGGCCGAGCGATCGCGCCGCTTCGCCGCGGCGGGCGTGCAGGACGGCCAGGGTTTTCGCTTCAACAACCGGCGGCGCGCCGATGGTCTTCAGCGCGCGATCGAAGGCGGCGAACTCGGCGCCGCGGTCGGCCTTGCGTTGGTCGGCCAGGTCGAGGCAGGACTCGACGAGCCGACGACGGACGGTAACGTCGCCGGGGGTTTGGTCGAGCGCCGACTGGTAGTCGGCGACGGCGGCGGCGAACTGCTGGTCGGCGCGACGGCGGTCGCCCAGCGCCGCGAACGCCCGGCCGCGCCGCGGGTCGGGCTTCGCCGGCGCGTCCCAGCCGTCGGCCGCGTCAAGAATCGTCAGTAAGCCGGGGTCGACCCTGTCCGGGGCCGTCAAGCGGTCGTCGACCAGCGCCCGCAGCGTCTTGGCCGCCTGACGGCGATAGACCGCAGCGCCGGCGGGATCGACGGCGACGGCGGCAGACATCGCCTCGACGGCGGCCGGCAGATTCAGCGGCTTCAACGCGCCGCCCATGGCGTCGAACCGAGCGCGGCCCGCCGCCCGCAGCCAGTCGCGGCTTCGTTCCGGGTCGGCCGACGCGGCGGCGGTCCAGTCGGCGACGGCCTCGTCCGTTCGGCCCGACGACCGGTGCCACTCCGCCCGCAGCGCCAGAATGGTCGGCGAGCCGGGTTGCAACGCGAGGGCGGCGGCGAACTGCTCGGACACTTCGGCGACGGAGTTTTTCGCGGGCCGGCGGACGGCCGACTCGGCGAGGGCGTCGGCCCAACCGGGGGCGACGGACCGACGCAGGCCGGGGTCCAGCTCGACGGCGGCGGCGAAGTCGGCGGCGGCTTCCGCGAACGATTGCGTCGCCAGCCGTTCGTTCGCCCGTTGGACGAACGCAAAGGCAAGATCGGCCAGCGACGATTCCATTCCCGGCGCGCCGACGGCCTCGGCCTTCCGATACGACGCAACCGCTTCCTCCAACCGACCGGCGTCCATCGCTTCTCGCCCCGCCTTCAGAAAAACGTCGCGGGCGGGAAGTTCCTCGTGTTCGGTCGAGCCGGCCGTCGCCTCCATCGCTGCCGAATCCCGTCCTTCGGACTTCTTGGCGACGGCTTCGTCCGATGGCGCGACGGCCGCACCCTGCTTTTCGACGTCGCTCGTCGCGGCGGTCGAGGGCGGCGTCGGCCGAGCGGCGTCGCCGAGCGGCGCGGCGTCGGGAACGTGGTTGCTCGACGACGGTCCGGACCGCGACGAACCCAAATGGAAGCCGACCGTAACCACCGCCGCCGCCACCGTCAGAACGGCGACCACCCCGGCGGCCAGGCGGCGTGTGGCGGCCCGCGAGTTCGCCGGGAGGTCGGAATCGTGTTGGTCGGCGCGTCCACTCATCGAGGAATCCCAGGGACGCCGGCGGTTGCGGGAAGGCCGAGCTTGTCCATTGTCAGTTTATCATTCGATATTGGGAAGAGGAAAGGTCCGACGGCGGTTCGTTGCGGTCCGTCGGGCCGGCGACCCCTTGACATTAACGACGCACCCCCAAGCCCGGACGCTTCGTCGCCGTAGAATGCCGCGGGGGACGACGGCTGGTTTTCGGGGAATCGGCCGACCCTGGACAGGACGACCGCCATGAACGAAGACGAACCACCGACCGACGCCGCCTTGCAAGCCGAACGCACGCCGGCAGCGACCGAAACGGTGTCGCCGTTTTACGTCTTTCTGGTGATGACGGTAATTGGCGGCGCGATGGGGGCGGTCGGTTTCTTCGCGGCCGACGCGCTGCAACCGAAGCCGACGGCCGGCGACCTGGCGGCCGAGGCCGCCCGCTACCTGCGGTTCCGCAAGGCGGCGCCGCTGTCGGCGCCGTTGGCCGAGCTGCTGGCGTCGCCCGACCTCTATGTGCAGCCGAGCCAAGAGCATCCGCTCGTCGGCAAGCCGGCCCCCGACTTCACCCTCATGAACCACCGCCGCGAACCGATCGCGCTTGCCGACCTGAAGGCCGCCGGACCGGTGGTGGTGGTATTTTACAACGGCTACGCCTGCGACCACTGTGTGGCGCAGTTGTTCGGCCTACACGAAGACGCGGCGCGGTTCCAGGAACTCGGCGCGACCATCGTGGCGGTCAGCGACGACCCGCCGGAGACGACCGAAGAGCGGTTCGGGCAGTACGGGCCGTTCGTCTTTCCGACGCTGTCGGACCCCGACCACGCCGCCGGGGCCGCGTACGGCACTTACTACCCGGCGGCCGACGGCGCCCCGCCGCGGGCGTACCACGGGACGTTCGTTGTCGACCGGAAGGGGACCGTCGTCTGGGCGGAACTCGGCGACCAACCGTTTCTGGGAAACAAGACCCTGCTGTACGAACTGGCGAAAAGCGAAGGGCGACTGCCGAGGAAGTGACGTCCCCAAGTCTTTCGCTAACGCTGATACGGTTGAACGATCGCTATCCCTGGAACGAAACGATAGTGTTTGGCGTTGAAGGTGCAAAGTTCGGCGCCGGCGCCGACGGCCGTCGCAGCGATCAAGGCGTCCAGCAACCCCAAACCATGAGAAAGATGGAAGGTGGAAAAGTCGGTCAGCGCGCGTCGACCGTCGTCAGCCGTTGGCCAAACGACGGGAAGCGGGCCGGCCAAGCGAAGAACTCCTCGCACTTGTCGGGAGTCACGGCAGCCCTGGACGAGTTCCATCACGACGAGACCAGGTACGCCGGGCAAATCACTCAAACTAGAAAACCAAGCGACGGCCGGGGCGTGTCCTCGTTGTACGTCGATCAAAATGTCCGTGTCGAGTAGAAACACCGCGGACTACGCCTCCCGCCGTTCGGCCTGCTCTCGGAGCCGGCGGGCATGGTCTTGACTGTCCTCGATCTCCGGGCGACTACCGACGAGACCTTCCGTCTTCCAATAGGCGACCAGGTCCGCCCCGGTTTTCATCGATTCGCCTGCTGGGATTTGAGCGGAAAGTTTGCGCAGGGCGTAGTCGGGAAGCGTCATTCCTTGGCGAGCGGCTTCGGCCGACAACGCGACAGCCAATTCGTCGGGTATCTCGATCGTCCGCGACATCATCGAATCTCCCCGGCGTTCCACTTACGGGTAATTGTGACAACTTTGGACGCCGGAATGAAGGCTGCAACGAAAAACTCCGCCGCGGCGTTCGGCGATGAGCCAGCGACTTTCTATACAGTCAGTTGGCCGCTCACGATCTTCGGCAGCCAGGGTCCGGTTTCCCCGGCGGTTCTCCATTCATGTTCGGCGTGCCGTCGGCTTGTGAATTTCAGCCGGGCAACGGACGCTAACCCCGGATTTTCGGGGCAGGCGCGGAAACGACGAACTTTTCGATTTCGCCGTTTGCTTGACTCAAAAACGAATGCTAGTGTTTTCCGTCGATACGTCGACGACGAAACGACCGGCCCCTCAGCAAGCACAGCCCTTGTCGGCGGTGAATAAGGCGACGGAATTATGGGCAACGCGATCGCAATGTTCGGCAGCCTCTTCAATCGTACGGACGTCCGGGAAAAGCACCTGCCGGCCGACAAACCGGTGATCCAAGCAATGCGGCTCTTCCCCGAACATATGGGCACGCTCACCCAACTGTCACACTTCCTCTTCACGATCGACAAACGGTTGGTCGCCATCACGGTCCGCAGCCTGGCCGACCGCCGCCGGGTGCAGATCATGCCCGACGGCCGTTGGAAACTCGTCCGCTGAATCGACTCCTCTTCAACCCGTCGTCTCTTAGAATCGTTCGACTTCCCAGCTTCGCTTTCTTCTCATCCAGCTTCGCCATTCGCTTCGTCCGTCCGGTGGTTGAAACCGATCGGCGGTCGCCGAGGTACAACCTGCCAGAACATCAACCGTTGACGCGCCGTTCGCTTCGTCCCTTTTCCAAGCGGCGGCGGTTCCACCTTCCGGCGGAGGCGTCGCAGCCATGCACTTTCTGGCTCCATATCGACCGGCGTCTTTTTCGCACCGCGACGCCGCCCACCTGCTGACCCGCGCCCAGTTCGGCGCCTCGCCCGCCGAAATCGACGCCGCCGTCGACGCCGGCCTACCGGCGACCCTCGAACGCCTGCTCAACCCCGACGCCGCCCCCGCCCCGACCTCGTCGTTCGCCGAGATCGACGCCCTGCTGCGGGAATCGGCCCTCGCCGCCGGCGCCCTCGACCGTCTCAAGGCATGGGCGTTGCACCGGATGCTGTACTCGCCGACCCCCCTCGTCGAGAAAATGACCCTCTTCTGGCACAACCACTTCGCCACCTCCAACGCGAAGGTGAACTCGGTGCCGCACATGGCGGCGCAGAACGACCTTCTTCGCAAGCACGCCCTCGGTCGCTTCGGCGACTTGTTGCACGGCATGGCCCGCGACACCGCCATGCTGGTTTGGCTCGACGGCCGGGCCAACCGCAAGCGGGCGCCGAACGAGAACTTCGCCCGCGAAGTGATGGAACTGTTCAGCCTCGGCGTCGGCAACTACACCGAAACCGACATTAAAGAGGCCGCCCGCGCCTTCACCGGCTGGCAGTTGCGCTACGAGCAGTTCTACTTCGACGCCTCGCAACACGACCCCGGCCCGAAGACGCTCTTCGGCAAGACCGGCGCCTTCCAGGGGAACGACGTCGTCGACCTCTGTCTAGCGCAGCCGGCCTGCCCGCGGTACCTGGCGGCGAAGCTCTGCCGATTCTTCGTCGCCGAAAAACCAGCCCCCGAACTGACGGCCGCCGTCGCCGCCAGCCTGCGCCGCCACGACCTGGCCGTCGCCCCCGTGTTGCGCGAGCTGTTAGGCAGTGAAAGCTTCTTCGCGCCGGCGGCGCGGCATGCGGTGTTGAAGAGTCCGCTCGACTACGTCCTCGGCAGCTACCGCGCGTTGGACGCC
Source organism: Planctomycetia bacterium (assembly GCA_051648425.1). Classification (GTDB taxonomy): domain Bacteria; phylum Planctomycetota; class Planctomycetia; order Kolteriales; family Kolteriaceae; genus JBOFFD01. The sequence goes on along the minus strand of JBOFFD010000152.1, from coordinate 4,705 downwards.
CGCCCGAACTACGAAGCGACCATCCCGCTGCTGGCCAAACTGGGGCAAGACGTCTTCCAGCCGCCGTCGGTGAAGGGGTGGGACGGCGGCCGACAATGGATCAGCGCGACCACGCTGCTGCTGCGAGCGGGTTTCGCGGCCGAGCTGGCCGCCGGCCGCGAAGTCGCCGCCCTGCCCGACCTGGGGGGCGACGAACTGCGACTGTTCAGTTCGCGCGACCGCGCCGCCGAGGCGGTGGCGCGCTGCCGCGAACGGCTGCTGCACCGCGACCTCGACCCCGCCGAGGAAAAGAAACTGGTCGACTACGTCCGCGGCGGCGCGGGGTCGCCGACTGAAAAACGCGCCGGCCTGCTGCACCTGCTGCTGACGCTTCCCGAATATCAACTCGGCTGACACCGCCGCATTCCTTCCTCGGGACGTAAAAATGGAATGTAGGGTGGACCTCTGGTCCGCCCGAGATGAACGCGGGGACGAGACTCCTTCCGATCCTAGACCGCCGAACTTAACCTGTAAGACGACGGGCGGACCAGAGTTCCGCCCTACATTCAAGAACTCGAATCGACATCTAAGACGAAGGTGGATCTCACATGACGCTGTCGCGACGAGAATTCAACAAGCGGTGGGGATTGGCCGGTGCCGCCGTTACACTGGGCGGCGCGCCGCCGGCGGCGCTCTTGCGCGGAGCGCGGGCAGCGAAAGAGGCAGAGAGCGGCGACGGCCGGGTGCTGGTCGTCGTGCAGCTCACCGGCGGCAACGACGGTTTGAACACCGTCGTGCCGTACACCGACGACGAATACTACAAACAGCGACCGACGCTCGGCGTCGCCAAAACGGCGGCGCACCGTCTCAATGACGCCGTCGGCCTGCACCCCAGCCTTCGCGGTCTGAAAGAGCTTTTCGACGACGGCGCCCTCTCCATCGTGCAAGGCGTCGGCTACGCCGATCAAGACCGGTCCCATTTCCGCTCGATGGACATCTGGCACTCGGCGTCGACCCAAGGCAAAATGGAGACCGGCTGGCTGGGCAGGTTCTTAGACGCCGCCCAACGCCGAGACGAGCCGGCCGGCCTGCCCGCGCTCTGCTTGGGCGACGACCGCCTGCCGTTGGCCCTCACCGCCGACCGGATTAAGATTCCCGCGATTCAGGATCTGACCAGCTACAAACTGAATTTGGGACGGGGCGACGCCGCCGATCTGAAACGCCGCCGCCGGCTGCTCGACGAACTGGCCGGCCGACCGACCGAAGAAGCCGCGTCTGACCTCGGCGACGACCTCGCGTTTCTGCGCCGCGGCGTCCGCGCCGCCTACACCACCGCCGACCGTCTTCAGGAAGGACTGGCGGCGTACAAGCCGACCGTCGCCTATCCGGCCAGTTCGCTCGGCGACCAATTGCAGACCGCCGCCCGCATCATCGCCGGCGACGTCGGCGTTCGCGTGGTCTACCTCACTATGGACGGCTTCGACACCCACGCCCAACAAGCCAATCCGCACGCGACGCTGATGACCGAACTGGCCGCCGGCCTGCGGGCCTTCTGGCTCGACCTGCGCGGTCACGGCGTCGCCGAGCGCGTCTTACTCATGACGATGTCTGAATTCGGCCGGCGCGTGAAGGAGAACGCCAGCCAAGGCACCGACCACGGCGCCGGTTCGCACCTGATGCTGGTCGGCGGCGGCGCCAAGCCGGGCGTCCACGGCGACCACCCCAGCCTGACGGACCTCGACGACGGCGACCTGAAATTTCACACCGACTTCCGCCGCGTGTACGCCACCGTCTTAGAGAAGTGGCTGGGCGCGCCGTCTCAGAACGTGCTGGCCGGCGACTGGCAGTCGATGGACTTGCTGACCTGACGACGACGCCGTCCGAACAGCCCCTGCCCGATCAACCGAAGCCGTCGGCCCCTTGCCGGCGGTGCGCCGATTCGTCACACTATCCGTCGCCTGCCAAGGCCGCGCCCGCTCGTGGCGTCTTCCGACCCGCACACCGCTTCGGCATCGACGGAGTCCGTCATGAAACCCACCGCGTCGTCCCGCTTCGTCCGTTGGTCGCACTGGAATGCCGCCGGGCCGCTGTTTTGTCTGGTGCTTTCCGGGTGCGGAGCGGGTGGTGACGCCGTCGTCGATCCGACCGCGAAGGCCTCGGCCGCGCCGGTGGACGCCATCCCCGCCGATGAAACCGGGTCGGGCCGAGTGGCGGCGGTCGCCGGCGAGTGGCCGCAGTTTCGCGGTCCGGGGGGCGAAGGGCACTCCAACGCCAACGACCTGCCGCTGACATGGTCGGAAAGCGAAAACATCGCGTGGAAGGTTCCCGTCGCCGGCAAAGGTTGGTCGTCGCCGGCGATCTTAGGCGACCGAATTTGGTTGACGACGGCGCTCGACGACGGCAAGTCGCTGCGGGCGGTCTGCCTAGCGCGTGAAACCGGCGCCGTCCTTCACGACGTCGAAATCTTTCGATTGGAAGACCCCGGCGCCATCCACGAGAAGAACAGCCACGCCTCGCCGACCCCGGTGCTGGAGGGCGACCGCGTCTATCTACACTTCGGCGCCCACGGCACCGCCGCGCTGACGACCGACGGCAAGATCGTTTGGAAGACGAAGCTCGACTACGACCACCGCCACGGACCGGGCGGTTCGCCGGCGCTGTACGAAAACCTGCTGCTCATCGCCTGCGACGGCGTGAAGACGCAGTTCTTCGTCGCGCTGGACAAGAACACCGGCGAAGACGCGTGGCGGAAGGACCGGCCGGACACGCTGATGGCCTATTGCACGCCGTTGGTGGTGAACGTCGCCGGCAAGCCGCAGGTGGTGATTCCGGGCGGCAAACGGTGCGTGGCGTACGAACCAAAGACCGGCGCCGAGCTGTGGCGGGCCGACTACGGCGCCGGCTACTCGGTCGTCCCCCGGCCGGTCTTCGGCCACGGCCTCCTGTTCTACAGTTCCGGCTACGACAGCCCGGTCTTCCACGCCACCCGCGCCGACGGCGCGGGCGACGTTTCTTCCAGCCACGTCGCCTGGAAACGAACGAAAGGCGCCCCGCGGAACGCCTCGCCGCTCTTAGTCGGCGACTACCTGTACATCGTCGCCGACAACGGCGTGGCGGCGTGCCTCGACCCGAAGACCGGCGACGAGTATTGGACGAACCGCCTCAAAGGCGAATACACGGCGTCGCCGCTGTACGCCGACGGCCGGATCTACTGCCTGAACGAATCGGCCGAGACGACCGTCCTGGCGCCCGGTCCGACCTTCGAAAAACTGGCGACGAACAAACTGGACGGCCGCACGCTGGCGACCCCCGCGGTGGCCGGCCAAGCGATTTTCCTGCGTACGGAAACGCATCTGTACCGGATCGAGAAGTAAGGAAAGTAGGCCGGACTGATGTGCATGCGAGACTATGCTTTGTAGCGCTTTTCTGAAACGAATTGCTCCAAGTTGGACAAGATGCCGCGCATGAAGTGAATTATCTCGTCTTTCGCAGAAACTAAGTCGGCGGCAGTTGTTTGACGGCCACATTCGACGAAAGACTCATCGCCGTGCGAAAGAGAGTTGCGTTTTTTCTTGACCAAGTTCAGCGCTGAACCGCCCTTCGCGATGGGAGGGGTCTCCTGACCTACTCCATGACATGCGCACACTTCTCGAATGACGTCGGCATCGAGATTTCCAGAAAATGGAAGTCGGCGGTGGCTCAATCGTGCAACGCGGTGTTCAATGATTTCGTTTACTATTTCGTTTGAAATCTCCATGTAAACTTTTGGGGAGCCGTCAAACGTCGAAATCCTCTTGTTTTTCTGCATGATCCATTGGCTTCGCAAAGACTCCGCCAGTTGTCCTCCACAAAGCCCGTCGTTTTCTATCGTCTCGAAAACTTTCTGGAATCCGCGGCGGACGAAGGCTTCAACAAGATTGTAGATGATCAGATAAGACGCTCCTTTGAGCATTTCGCCCCAATCGTCCGGAAGACTGGAAAAAGGATCGCCTGTCTGCTCGGAGTCCGAAACCGCAACAACCCGATCTTTATCCTGCAGTTCCAGCACTCGAAAGAAAAGGTCGACTTCGCGCACTCGATCTTCAAAGTCGTCTGTCAACTGCTTGAACATGCCTTACGTTCCATTCAAAAGACAGTCTCTGACGAATTCGATCCTTTTCCGCATCCGAGGAGCCGAGTTGCTGGCATGGGTCGTCGTGTTGCTTCTGAACTCTTCGGAATCCAGCCAACTCAAAACCGGCGAGGGAAGTAGGTCGGGTTTTATTCGAAGCGCCAGATTTACTCCGACGGAGAGTGCTTCAAACCGGACCCGCGGCGTCGTGGTCGCATTCGTGCTTTTTGCGAAACCGAAGGGGAAATTGCGATGAACGAACTGCATCGTTTCGCGGAACTCGGTCGTGAACCGTTCCCGATCGAAATCATTGCGATGGGCGATCACGAAATCATCTAAAAAGGTGTCGACATCATGCCGGAAGCTAAGATAGCCTTCAGAGTACGCGAAAAACCGGGTGGCGAGCTCCAACGGCTCTTTTCTTTTCTGCATCGACTTTGAGATCGGGCAGACGGTACGAAACACCTGGTCTGAGGCGCATATTACGCCGGCACGGATGTAAGTCGGTAAGTTTTCGATCGCGACCGGTTTCCTATAATACTTCGCGGCGAGCGGGGTTCAACACCGGGAGGTGCATCGTGCAAGACGAGTATCAAGATCCGCGCGGCTATTCCG
>JBOFFD010000151.1:0-3454 GCA_051648425.1 Planctomycetia bacterium | reverse complement strand
ACCAACCGGCGCCACCACCGGTCGATGGTCATGCTCAGAACGCTGTTCAAGAGGTCGTAGCGGCCGGCGATGCTGCCGAACATGGCGCGAATCTTGTCGCCGCGCTTGTCCACCGCGTCGGCCGGTTTGCTCACGATCCGCTCCTCTAGGAAGAAGTACCGCCCGCGGTCGCGGGTCTTGGTTCGTACTATAGGATCACAGTGGTTCGAGAGATCGTCGGCCGACTTCTTCGGAGCCTGCGATGAACGTCGGTTTTCAGCACGCCGGGTTGGCGCTGGTCGGCTTGGCGGCCGCCGCGATCCCGATCATCCTGCACCTTTTGCTGCGGCCCAAGCCGCGTCCGATCATCTTCCCGGCGTTGCAGTTGCTGCGCGACCGGCGCAAACGCACCGTCCGTCGGCTGCAGGTGCAGAACTGGATTCTGCTGGCGCTGCGGACGCTGCTGTTCGCCTTTCTGGGACTGGCGCTGGCGCGGCCGACGGTGCGCAGCGACTATTTGGCGCTAGACCAGAAGGCGCCGGTCTCGACGGTGTTCGTCTTCGACACCAGCCCCAGCATGATGTACAAGCAGACGGGGAAGACCCGGCTGGAGGACGCCGCCGAGGCCGCCCGCGGCGTGCTGCGGCAACTGCCCGAGGGCAGCGAAGTGACGGTGCTCGACTCGGCCAGTCCGTCGACCGGCGTGCCGCTCGACGTCGGGGGAGCGGCGGCCCGCCTGGACCGCCTCACGGTGCAGTCGTCGGCGCCGCCGCTCAATGATTCGCTGGCGGCCGCCTTCAAGGGGTTGGCGAAAGGCCAGAAGGAACGGCGGGAAATCTACGTCTTCACCGACCTGGCGGAACACGCCTGGAACCTGGCCGACGGCCCCCGGCTGCAACAGTTGGCCGAACTGGTCGAGAACGGCGTGCGGGTCTACTTCATCAACGTCGGCGTCGAAACGGTGCAGAACCTGTCGCTCGGCTCCGCCGCCGACGACCGCGCCGTCCAATTGTCGCAGCAGGTGCTGGCGGCCAACGGCGACCTTTCGATTACCGTTCCGGTGCGCAACCAAGGGCCGCCCGCCGACCGTCTCTTGGAACTGGTCGTCGACGAAGTGCCGCGCGACAGTAAACAGGTTCGGCTTCCGGAAAATCAAACCGTCGACATCGCCTTCAACCTCGGCAATTTGACGGAAGGACTGCACCAAGGGCGCGTGGGCGTGGCGGCGGCCGACGCGATGCCGTTCGACGACGTCCGCTACTTCACCATCGACGTCAGGCCGCCGGTGCGGGTGCTGCTGGTTTCGGAAGACCCCGGGGACGCGATGAATTTCTCCAACGCGCTCGACCCGGAAGTGCTGCGCCAAGCGGAAAAACCCAGGTATCTGCTCGACTTCGTCGCCGGCAAGGCGCTCGCCGAAGTCGAGTTCGGCAAGTACGGCGTGGTCGCGCTGCTCAATGTCGCCGCTCCGTCACCGGACGTCTGGTTGAAGCTGCAACAGTACGTGCAGGGCGGCGGCGGTCTGTTTCTTTCGCTGGGCGACCGTGTCGCGCCGGCGGCTTACGCCGTCCCCCAAGCGAAAACCGTACTGCCCGCCGAGCCGACCAAAATCGAGACGTCGGCCGACGGCGTCTTCCTGGCCCCCGACCGCTTCACCCACCCGATTCTGCAGCCGTTCCGGCAGTTCGAGTCGACCGACATGACCGTGTTGCCCGTGCTGAAATACTGGAAGACGACGATCATCGAGCCGGGAACCGTGGCGGCGCCGTTCTCCAACGGCGACCCCGCCTTTTTGGAACGCACTTTCGGTCGCGGTTCGCGCGGCCGGTGTCTGCTCTTCGCCACCGCCGCCCACTATCGGCCCAGCGGCGACGTCTGGACGGAACTGCCCCTCGGTTGGTCGTACGTCGTCCTGGTCGATCAAACCGTGCGTTACTTGGCGGGCGTCGCCGAAACGAATCTCAACTTCCGCGTCGGTGAAACGGCGGTGGCGCCGCTCGATCCCGGCGATCCGTTCACGCTGTTCAGCGTCACCGATCCGTTGCAGCACGTCGAACGGATGACCGTCGACCCGCGCGAAGCGGCGCTGGCGATTCCCGCGCTGAAAGAAGCCGGCCACTACCGCGTCGACGCCTCCGAAGCCGGCCGAATCTTCAGCCGGGCGTTCAGCGCGAACATCTCGACCCGCGAAAGCGCATTGACGCCGCTCGACCCCGAAAAACTGCGGGAGCTGGTGGGCAAGGATCGGTCGTCGGTCGCCCGCGACCCGGCGGACCTGGAGGTGGTCGTCGGCGAGGGACGGGTCGGCCGCGACCTCTATCCGTGGTTGATCCTGTTGGTCACGCTGATCCTCTGCGGCGAAGGCTATCTGTCGAACCGCTTCTACCGCCCCGCGCCGTCGGCGGCCGTTTAGACGCGCCCGCCGCCCGCCGAAGAAAACCAATCGGACCTTTTCCGCATTCCGTCGCCGATTCCGATACCGCAACACGGACGCCCCGCCGCGACGCTCTTCCGGCGTTTCTCGCCGACGACCGGTACGGCGTCGTACAACGATCGTCAGGCGTCGGTCGACCCCCGTCGTCGTCGATTTTCCAGAGGTGTTCATGTCGGTCGAACCCTTCATCAACGTTGCGGAACTGCTGGCTCCGATCCCCGGTTCCAGTCCGTCGGGCGTCCGCATGCCGCGCGACCTCGACGACGAACTGAAGGAACTAAGGACGTCGCCCGACCCGGAGCAGGAACCGAACTGGGCGAAGCTGAAAGAGCGTTGCCGCGACGTGCTGACCAACACGTCGAAGTCGGTGCTGCCGGCCATCCGATTGACCGAGGCGCTGACCAAATCGCACGGCTTCGCCGGCGCCCGCGACGGTTTTCTACTGCTGACCGGACTTTTCAACGACTGCTTCGACCGACTGAATCCGCCGATCGACGGCGACGAATCCAAAGACGACTACGCGTTTCAACTGCAAAGCATGTTGGACGACCCCGACCGCGGCCTGCGCTTTCCCTCGACGTTGCGGCTGCTGCCATTGGTCTGGCACGACGGCGCGCCGATGAGCTTCTTCGATCGAGAGCGGGCCTTGAAAGGCGAGGGCGAGTTCCCGGCCGACGCCTTCGACCGAGCGGTCGACGCCGCCGCGCCGCAGGCGGTGGTCGACCTCGCCGACTCGGTGGCCGAGGCCCGAACGGCGCTGCGCGGGCTGCTCGACGCCATGAACCTGAAGTTGGGCGGTTTCGCGCCGTCGCTGAGCAAAGTCCGCGATACGCTCGAGGCGGTGGCGCAGGCGACCGAATGGATGCGGCGGCGGCGCGGCCCGGCCGCTGGTTCGACCGCACGTTCGACGGGCACGACGGCGGCCGGCGGGTCGGACCCGACGGCGGCGGGCGCCTCCACCGGCTTCACGCCGTCGACCGCCCCCGCTTCCCGCGACGAAGTCTATCGCGCGCTGCGGCACGCCGCCGACGTGCTCGAGAA
>JBOFFD010000150.1:0-2103 GCA_051648425.1 Planctomycetia bacterium | reverse complement strand
GGCGTCACGAACGGACCGCGCGTGCCGCCGCACGCCGTCGGGAGCAACGGCGATTCATGAGCAGCACGCGACCGATTCCCGAACAGATCGGCCGATACCGCATCGTCCGCAAGATCGGCGAGGGGGGCATGGGCGCGGTATACCACGCCCGCCACCTCGACCTGGAACGCGACGTCGCCCTTAAGGTGCTGTTGCTGCAAGGGCACGACGAGGTGCTGCTGCGGCGCTTCCGCAACGAAGCCCGCGCCGCCGCCATGTCTTACCATGAGAATCTCGTCGTGCTGTATGAGCACGGCGAAGACGACGGCATCCACTACATCGCGATGGAACTCGTGAAGGGGACCGACCTCCGCGATCTGATCCGCCAGAAGGGCGCCCTGCCCGTCGCCTTTTCCTTCAGCGTCGTCCGCCAGGTGACGAAAGCCCTCGACCACGCCCACAAGCTGGGGTTCGTCCACCGCGACATCAAACCGTCGAACATTCTGGTCACGCCCGAACGCACGGTGAAGCTGACCGACATGGGGCTGGCGCGGCAGTTGGAACGGTCCGACGACGACGGCATCACGCGCGACGGCGCGACCGTCGGCACCGTCGACTACATCGCCCCGGAGCAGGCGCGCAACAGCCGCGACGCCGACGTCCGCAGCGACCTGTATTCGCTCGGCTGCACCTGGTACCACATGCTGGCCGGCGAAGTCCCCTACATGGAAGGGGGCGCCCTTGAAAAGATGTACAAGCACGCGCACGACCCCCTGCCGAACCTGCGGGCGAAATGCCCGCAGGTTCCCGAGGCGATGGCGGTGGTGCTGCTGCGGCTGTTGGCGAAGAAGCCGGCCGACCGCTTCCAGACGCCGCGCGAACTGCTGGTCGCGCTCGACCAACTTCGCGGCCTGCTGGGAGCGGGGGCGTCGTCAAGGAACCTGTCGGAAGAGGCGGCGCAAGCGATCCGGGAAGTGGCCGGCCTGCGGGCGGCGGGCGGCGGCGACTCGAAGTCGGCGGTGCGGAACATCGACCGAACGGCCGCTCCGTCCAACGAAAAGACCGCGCTCGAGCCGGCGGCCCCGCCGTCCAGCCGTTCCGGTTCGGCCGCCAAGTTGGACGTCCCGCCGGCCGACCCGGTCGAGGCGCCGGCCGTCGTCAGATCGTCTGACTCTTCCGGTTCCTCCCCCGGCTTCGCCAACGAAGACTCCGACGAACAGTTCCGCACCATCACCGTCCGCTCGATGCGCAATGAGGAGAACGGCGCCGGTCGGCCCGACAAGAAGGGCGTGGCGCCGAAGTCCGAAGCGGCGAAGCCGTCGTCGTTGAAGAAGGTCGCGAAAGCCGACGACGCGGCTCGGCCGGGCAAGTCGAGCCGGCCGGCGGTCGACGACGACGACGTTCCCCCCGCCAGCGAGATGGGGGGCGAAGCCGCCCAACGGCGCCGCCGCAATCTGGAAGCGGAATCGACCGGCAGCGCCGACGCCTCGAAGACGATCGTGCTGTCGATCGTCGGCGCGGTGCTGACGATCAGCGTTTTGGTCGGGTTTTTCATCTCGTTGAAAAAGCCGACGGAATCGGCCGACGACCGCCGGGCCGATCGCGGCGACGCCGCCGTCGTCGAACCCGTGGGCGGCGACGCCCCGTCCCGAGGGACCGGCGGCGGCATCAAGGTGACCCTCGGCGGCAAGCCGCCCGCCGTCAAAGACACGGAAGGCAAGGCCAAGGCCGACGAAACACCGAAAGACGACGGCAAAGCGGACGACGCGAAGCCGCCGGTCGACCCGGCCGCGGGGAAGGCTGCGGCAAGCGACGACCCCGACATGAAGCCCCCGATGGAGGTTGCATCGACGGCGGAGTCGAAGTCGTCGCCGCCCGACGCTCCCCGGCGGAAGCTCCCGCCCCCCGAGTCGCCGGCCGACGCTGCACCGGCGACCTCGGTGCGGGAAACGGTGCCGCTGCCCGACGCCGACAAAACCTTGTTCTTCGGTCCGTGGCTCACGCCGCGCGACCCGCTTCCCAAACCCAGCCAGGTCAGCCGCTGGCGGCGCACGTCGCCCGGCAAATCGGCGTCGGGTTCCTTGCGCGAAGCGTTCAGCCAAGCGGTGAAGAACGCCGGCGGCC
>JBOFFD010000149.1:0-6523 GCA_051648425.1 Planctomycetia bacterium | reverse complement strand
TGGGACGACATGCTCGCCGACAAAGACGTCGAGGCGGTCGTCATCGCCACGCCGTTGTGGACGCACGCCCGCTTCGCCGTCCAAGCGATGAAGGCCGGCAAACACGTCCTCTGTGAAAAGCTGATGGCCCGCTACATCGGCGAATGCAAGGAAATGGTGCGAACTTCGGACAGCACGAAAATGGTGTTGTCGATCGGCCACCAGCGTCATTACAGCACGCTCTACGACAATGCCATGCAGGTCGTTCATTCCGGCGTCTTAGGCGAGGTGCGTCACATCCGCGCGTTGTGGCATCGCAACAACGCCTGGGAATACCCCGCCGACTACTCCGACGAACGGCTGCGCGGCACGATCAAGGACGGTTGGAACAAGCCGGTGCCCCCGGAAGACCAAAGCCTCGACGCCAAAAAGTTCGACTACAAATCGGTCGAGGAACTCGTCCGGTGGCGGCTTTACGATCGCACCGGCGGCGGCCTCATGGCGGAACTGGGCAGCCACCAGCTCGACGCCTGTTCGCTGTTTCTGAAGAAAGTGCATCCGCTGACGGTTTCGTCGGTCGGCGGCAAATTCTTCTACGACGACGACCGCGAATGCGAAGACCACGTCTACTGCAACTACGAAATGCCGTTGACGCCCGACAGTCACAAACCCGGCGTCGTGCTGACCTACACCAGCATCAACACCAATCAGATGCAGGGGTACGGGGAAGTCGTCTACGGCACCGAGGGCACGCTGCTCGTTCTGAATGAGCGCGACGTCATGCTGCTGAAGGAACGGCTGCCGGGCGACCCCGCGCCGGCGCCGGAAATGCACGTCGACGTGAAGGCGCCGGCGCTGACGGCGAAGAACGGTCGCGCGACGCTGGCGTACACCAAAACGACGGAAATCTCGTCCGACGCCGCCTTGGCGAAAGTCGCGCTGCAACAGGCGACTTGGTTCCAACCGCCCGGCGCCGAAAAGCCGATGGTCAACCGCGGCTACTGGAACGAAATGGAAGCGTTCGCCTACGCCATCCGCAATCCGGAGTACAAGGTGCGGTGCGACGGCCGGGTGGCCTTGGCCGACGCCGTCATGGCGTTGACGACCAACGTCGCCATGCGCACCAAACAGCGGATCTCCTTTAAGAAGGAGTGGTACGACCCGGCGTCGGACGAAGTGCCGGACGGCAAGCCGATGCCCGCCATCGCCGCCCGTTCTTAGTCCACCGATCGAGCGTCGCCCTCGGCCCGCGTCGTTTCCACCGCGACGCGGGCTTTGTTCGTTTTTGAGACGGTCCTTTTTGAAAGTGACGGCGGCATGGACGTCGACTCGACCCGAACCGCTCTTTTCCGCCGGCGCGTCGACCGCCTCGCCCTCGTCGTTCTTGTAGGTTGGATCGGCTACGACGCCGCCGGCAAGAATCTGTTCGGCCGACTCCCTTGGCCGCAGGCCGTCGTCGACTACCGCATCATGTACGACGAAAGCCGCCGCATCGCCGTGAAGGGCGACTACAACGAAAAGTGCGTCTTTCCGTATCCGCCGTCGGCGGTGGTGCTGCTCGCCGCGACGACCCGGCCGCCGTTTCCGACGGCGGCGGCGCTCTGGTTGGCGCTCGTGGCTGGGGCGACCCTCGGCACGATGATCCTCGGCGGCCGACTGGTCGGCCTGCACCAGCGCCCATGGGGTTGGTCGGCGACGCTCGTCGCCTACGCCGTCATGAACTATTACGTGCAGTGGGATCTAAGATCGCTCAACTGCAACATGATCTACTGCTTTCTGTTCACCGCCGCGCTGTCGGCGCTCTTGCGCGGCCGCGACGCGCTCGCCGGTCCGCTCTTAGCCGCCGCCGTCGCGCTGAAGTTGTATCCCGCGCTGCTCGCCGCTTATTTCGCATGGATCGGCCGGTGGCGGGCCGCCTTCTGGACGGCCGGCTGGCTGTTCGTCTTCTTCGTTCTGTTGCCGGCGGCGGTCTTCGGGCCGACCCGCGTCGTCGAGGTCTACGCCTCGTGGCTGCGCCATCTGCAATACATCCGCGGCTACTTCGCCGTGAACGAACATCCCATCTTGATCGCGCCGCACTACTCGCTGGTAAGACGACTGGGAGCCGATTCGCCTCTCATACCGTGGGTGTTGGGCGCGACCACCGTCTTATGGCTGGCGGCGGTCGGCGCGTGCGTGTGGTTCGGTCGGCCGCGGCGCGAGCGAAGCCGATCGGGTTGGGACTTGGCCGTCGACGCCGGCGCTCTGACCTTGGCGCCGGTGGTCGTCAGTCCGTACCTTGAGGCGTACCACGCGGTGCCCGGTCTGCTGCTGGCGCTCGCGCTGGCGCGGAAGGCTTTCGACGCCCGAAACCCGCTCGACGCGCGACTGATTTCGTGGGGCGCGATTCTCGCCGGTTGGACGGCGTTGACGCTCGGCGGTTCGGCGGGCTGGCGGGGGTTCGGCGTCTGGGGCCAAATGATGCTGGCGGTCTTAGCGCTGACGTACATCCGGACTAAGACCGTCGAAGACGCTCGTCAGCCGAACTGATACGGTTTCGGTCGGCCGTCGATCGGCTTGACGCCTTGGATCTCGAAGCCGGCGGCGAAGCGCGCTTGAATCTCGAGCGGCAGTTTGGCGATGATGTCCAGCAGGGGGCTTGTACGGCCCGGCGACCGCCAGACCGCGCCCCATTCCTCCAGCGTCGTCACCGCCAGCAGATCGTAGTCGGTCTTGCTAAGATGCGCGCGGGCGAAGTGCAACAGGTCGCACGCCACCCAGGCGATGGTGTAACCGGGGTTGAAGTTCGCCGAGGGCTTCACCGAACTTAGGTCGAAGTCGGAGAACCACCGCTTCACGCCGTATTCGGTGGCGTTGAAGAAGTGAAACGGCGGTTCATGCACCGGCTGCAGGTACGCCGTGTGGACGACCAGTCGGCCTCCCGGCTTCAGAACGCGGAAGATTTCCTTGGCCGCCGTGTGCGGGCTGTGCAGATGTTCGAACGTGTTGAAGGTGACGACGGCGTCGAAGGCGTCGTCGCCGAACGGCAGTTGGTGGGCGTCGCCGGCCACGTCGGTGTTTCGGAAGATCGACCATTCCATTTCGATGCAGTTCGGCAGTTTCGTCGCGGTGGCGCCCGCCCCAAGGTTCAGCACCGTGCCGGGGAAAGTCTTGAGCCAATCGAAGAATTCGGTTGGAATGGCGTTGCTGACATGTTCTTCGGAGGCGATGCGGACCGACGAGGTGTCGGCCTGGAACGCCGGGCGGCCGGCCAGGAACGGATACGAGGTCGTGCAGCGGGTGCAGTCGAGCCGTTGGTCGCGGCGAGCGAGTTCGCCGCGGCAGGCCGGGCAGCGCAACACCTTCAGCAGAAACGCCAGCCGTTCGTCGTCGATCGTGCGAGCGACGGCCGGTTCCTTCGGCTTTTTCTGGACAGGCGCTTGCACCGACATGAGCGTACTCCCTAAGACGGCTGGAAACCGAAGGCCGCGCGCGGGCGGCGGCCATCCTCCGAATCGAGAGGTAGTCGGCGGCGCGACCCTTGTCAATCCCGCGCGGCCGCAGCGCGGTGACGTTGCCGCCGACGGGGCGAGTCCCGTAAATTCTTGCGCCGGTGGAACGTGATGGTCGACGGCCGGCCTCCGCGGCGCGGCGGGAAGGGGCGGTATGGCGTTGCTCATCGGTTCTCTGACGATCGGCTTTCTGCTGGCGACGTTGGCCTTCGGCGTCTTCCTGTCGTTCCGCGTCATGGCGTTCCGCGATCTGACGGGCGACGGCTCCTTCACGTTGGGCGGCGCGGTCTGCGCCGTCCTCCTTGTCGCGCCATGGCCAGCGTGGTTCGGTCCGTTCGCCCCGGTTCTCGCCACGGCGTGCGGTTTTCTGGCGGGGGCGACGGCCGGCGCCGCCACCGGTTGGCTGACGACCCGCTTTCAAATCCACGGTCTGCTCGCCGGCTTTTTGGTGATGACCGGCTTGCATTCGGTGAATCTGCGCGTCATGGGCAAGAGCAACATCAGCCTTGGCGAAAGCCCAACCCTGGGAAGTTGGATCGAAGCCTTGATCGAGGAGGAAGCCGGCTTCGACCTTCTCGGGCGGACGGTGCAGACGCGGGAGTTGTGCCTGTTGGCTGTCAGTGTGGTCGCGGCGTGGGCGGCGTGGGTGTTGATGTTGCGGCTGCTGCGGAGCGAGGTCGGGCTGGCGTTGCGGGCCGTCGGCGACAACGAAGCGATGGCCCGGTCGATCGGCGTGCCGACCAGCCGCCTCGTCACCGCGGGTTTGGCGTTCAGCAACGGCCTTATCGGCGTCGCCGGCGCGCTGTTCGTTCAACATCAAGGCTTCGTCGACGTTCAGATGGGGACGGGGATGGTCGCCTACGGACTGGCCAGCGTCATCATCGGAGACGCGCTGACGACCGGCAAGCGCCGGCTGCCGACCCTACTCGCCGCCGCGGTGTTCGGGTCGGTGTTGTTCCGTCTGTTGGTGGCGGTGGCGCTGCGGTTGGGTCTGAATCCGAATGATCTGAAGCTGGTGACGGCGGTCACGGTCTTAGGCGCTTTGATCCTGCCCGAATTCACCGGCAGACTCCGCCTGCCGTGGTTGGCGGCGAAAAGGAAGGTTTCGGCATGACTGCGACGCGATTGTCGGAAACGGGCGCGTTTCAATCACTTGAGTCTTCAGGGGCGGCCGCCGTGCGGTTGGGTCGATTGGAAATCGACCGAGCGGTGAAGTCGTTCGGCGACGCCGCGGCGCTGCGGGGCGTTTCGTTGACGTTGGAGCCGGGCGAATTCGCGGTGGTGGTCGGGTCGAACGGGTCGGGGAAGTCGACGCTGCTGCAGGCGGTGGCAGGCGCCTTTCCGCTTGATTCCGGCCGTATCACGCTGTCGGGCGTGGACGTCACCAAGCAGCCGGAGCATCGGCGGGCGGCGCGGACGGCGCGGGTGTTTCAGAATCCGCAGGCTGGGGCCGCCTCTAGTTTGACGGTGCTCGAAAACCTTGCGTTGGCGATGAAGCGGGGCGAGCCGCGCGGTTTCCGTCGCGCGGTGACGCCGGCCGTCCGGCGCGACTTGTCGGACCATCTCTTCGCCGTCGGCGTCGGTCTGGAGAATCGGCTCGACGACTTGGCCGGCCAGTTGTCGGGCGGACAGCGGCAGGCGCTCGCGCTCGTCATGGCCACGGTGCGCCGGCCCGAGGTGTTGTTGCTTGACGAACACACCGCCGCGCTGGACCCCCGCGGCGCCGAATTGGTGCTGCAGTTCACGGAGCGGATCGTGCGGCGCGAGCGGTTGACGACGCTGATGGTGACGCAGTCGCTGCGACAGGCCGTGACGCTGGGCGACCGGCTCATCGTCATGGCGCGGGGAGAGGTGGGCGCCGATTTCAGCGGCACGGCGAAGCGGCAGTTGCGGACGGACGACGTGGCGGCGCAGTTGGAGGCGATCCGTTGGGCCGAGCAGCTCGACGAACCAACCGCCGAATTCCTCGCCCGACGGTACGTGTAAGACCGCGCGCTGTAAGACGCGCGGCGGAAGGATTACTGCAAATACGCTTTCGGTTCCGTCCGAACGGCGGTGAGAAGGTTCACCACCGGGAAGAACTTCGTCGCGCCGCTTTGCGGGTCTTTCGACTCGGCGAAACTGACCACGCCTTCCACGTCGAGCCAGTCGCTGTATTTCCAGCTTTTGTCGAACGAACCGAGGACGGTGACATCCATTGGAGCGGTGTCGGAGGCGCAGCAGGTGATGCGAATGCGCATGAGGCGGAAGCGGTCGGCGAACCGTTCGTCGGGGACGAACTGGCCGGAGATGCGGGCGAGGCGGTTGGTCCAAAAGTCGCGCTGCGTCGGATTGACGGCCGAGTTCTGCAGTTCGATCAAGTCGGTCGGAACCGGCGTCTCATTCTTGACTTCGCCGAACTTCACGTCGCCCACGGAAGCGATCGCCTCTTTCTGAGCCGCGCTCATGCGGTACTTGAAGATGTCGGCGGAAAGACCTTGCGGCGCCACGCCCAACAGAATGATCATGAGCGGAAAGGAAAGCACGACGTACCGCCACAGCGACACGCCGTGGTCGTGCGAATGCCCTTCATGGTCGTGGCCATGATCGTGCGAATGGCCGTGATCGTGGCCATGACCGTGGTCGTGCGAATGGTCGTGGTCGTGATGGTGGCCTTGAGTCAGTGTGATCGCCCGCAACTTCAGCAAGACGGCGACGCCCAGCAGTACGCCGGTGCCCAGCACGAGGTAAAAGAATTTCTGGTCGGCGAGATAGTATTTGAGACGGTCTTGAACGGCCAGGTCGATCATCGACCAACTGAACAGAGCGCCGACGGCGACTCCCAAAAGTCGGGCGAGTAGGGCGGTGGTCGGATCCATGAGACAGCTCCCGGCGACGCCGATCGGACGGCGGAATTCAACACGTCCTTTGGTTGTACGAAGCGGTCGAGACGCCGGTTCGGTTTCATCGCGGCCGCTGAAAACTCGCCTTCCCCCATTTTCCCGGTCGTTGTTGAATTGCGGAGAGTGCGACGGCAGCCGTCCGTTCCGACGCGGAACGGGTGCGCCGCCGAC
>JBOFFD010000148.1:0-2965 GCA_051648425.1 Planctomycetia bacterium | reverse complement strand
TGACGTCGGCGGCGACGATATCGATGCCGGCGACGTCAAGCCCGACGATGCGGGCGGCTTCGACGGCGCGGGCCGCCACTTCGTGGTGGACGGCGGCGGTGACGTCGATCGCGGTGCCGCCGGTGCTGAGGTTGGCGTTACGGCGGATGTAAACCATCCGGCCCGACGCCGGCACGTGGTCGTAGGCCAGGCCCTGCTCGGCTAAGACGCCGAGGGCGACTTCGTCGATGGTGATCTTGCTAAGCGCGGTCGAATGGCCGTCGCAGCGGCGGGGATCGGCGTTGGCGTCGTCGACCAACTGCTGGACCGAACGCCGGCCGTCGCCGATGACGTGCGCCGGCACCCGGCGTGCGGCGGCCACCACTTTGTCGCCGACGACCAGCAGGCGGTAATCATGGCCCGGCGCGAACTTTTCGACCAGGATGTGCGCCGATTCCTTGCGGGCGGCGTCGAAGGCGGCGACCACTTGCTCGCGGGTCGTCAGATTGCAGGCGACGCCCCGCCCCTGGTTGCCGTCGAGCGGCTTGACGACCACCGGCGCCCGCAGCGACTCGGCGGCCGCCCAGGCGTCGTCGGCGCTTTCCACGACGCGGCCTTCGGGCGTCGGCACGCCGATGGAGCGCAACAGCGACTTCGTCAGTTCCTTGTCTTGGGCGACGTCCTGCGCGATAGCGCCGGTGAGGTCGGTTTCGGCAGCGCGGATGCGGCGTTGTTTGCAGCCGTAGCCGAACTGCACCAAGCTGGCGGTGTTAAGCCGACGGTAAGGGATGCCCCGTTGAACCGCCGCCTGGACGATGGCGTTGGTGCTAGGCCCGAGGCGGACGCGCTGGGCGAGGGCCGTCAGGCGGGCGACCTCGGCGGCGACGTCGAACGGCCGGTCGTGGACGGCGGCTAGGCAGAGTTCGCGGCCGGCTTCCAGCGCGGCGCGGGCCAACTCTTCCTCTTCGTACTCGACGGTCACCTTGTAGACGCCTTCCTCGGAAGTCTCGCGCGCCCGGCCGTAGCCGACGTCGGAGCCTGCCAGCGTCTGGAGTTCCAGCGTGACGTGTTCGAGGATGTGCGCCAAGTACGTGCCGCGGCGAAGACGAACGAAGAACCCACCCCGCTCGCCCACGCTGCAACGGTGTTCGATCATCGTGGGCAGCCAGCCCATGAGTCGTTCGTTGAAGCCGGGCATTTCGTCGGAGGGAGAGTCCTTCAAAGTCCCAAGGTCGACCCAAGCTTCCAGAACTGGGAAGCGCGCCCAAAGGTTGGGACCTCGCAACGCCAGCACTTTCCGAAATTCCATTCCGTTGAACTCACAGAAAACGGGAAGAAGGAGACGACGACGCCGATACGAAGACGGCCGGCGATCCACCGACGGCGGACGCCGCGGGAGATCGACGGCCGGTGTAGAACCGAAAGCAAACCGTGTGCCGCGACGACGGCACCGCCCGCCGTTCGGGCGTCCCTGAAAAGGGGACGCGACGAAGGGTGCGTACGCCACGTTTTGGAAAGGACGCCAAGATGGTCTGTCCCCGACGGCTCCGTTCGGCATCCCCCCGCGCGACGCACCGTGGGGAGTTCGCGCCCTGCGCCGGCGCTTAAGATAATCTTTTATGGCGCGGTCAAGTGTCTGGTCGACCAGGCGCCTGCGCAGGTAAGCCGATGGTTCATCGGCCTGCCGTGATAATCGCGCGGCTTGCGGACGTCTCTGGCCGAGACGCCCACTCACCGATCCAACACCGGTTTCGGGTTCGATCGGGTTTTCGCCGAGCGGGAAAGGTATATCCTTTAACGGGGCGTCTGTCCATGGGAATCGACGGGGCAACGTTCGCCGCGTCTTGCCGACGGCCGCGGGTCTTCGGTCGCCGATCGTCGGTACGCAGTACCGTGTAGGAGGGTCGGCCCTTGTCGAATCCGGAGCGCCGCGAACTGTTGCGGTCGACGGCCGCTGGACTGTTGGCCGCCGGCGCCGTGGGTTCCCTGGAGGGGCGTGAAGCGGCGGCGGATCCCGAACCGCTCGAACCGAAGGAGCGACGCGCGATGCCGGTGGACGACCAGACGTTGGCGGAAATGATCCGGCGGGCGAAGGCGGCGGCGGCGAACGCTTATTCGCCGTACAGCAAGTTCCGGGTCGGCGCCGCGATCTTGACCGACGACGGCCGCATCTACGCCGGCTGCAACGTCGAAAACGCCTCGTACGGCCTGACGATCTGCGCCGAACGGAACGCCGTCTTCCAGATGGCGGCCGAGGGGCGGCGCGGGATCCGAGCGGTCGTCGTCTACACGCCGACCCCCAAACCGACCGCGCCGTGCGGCGCCTGCCGGCAAGTCGTCAACGAGTTCGGCCCCGACGCCCTGGTGGTCAGCACCTGCGACGGACCGGGCGTCCTGCGACGCTCGCTGTCCGAGCTGCTGCCCGACGCCTTCGGTCCCGGCAACCTGGACTGATTCACTATTCAGCGAATACGCTTCCCTTCCGCAGCCTTCCCCGCGACGTTTGAAATCGCCTTCGCCTTCTCGTTGTAGGCGATCCTCCACCCCGGATTGCAGGGTACGACGACGTAGACTCCTCGATCGATCCGATTCGCGTACCGTTCCCAGTGATGATCCTTAAGATCTATCGTGCTGTGCCACCTACCGACGTTGGACCATCCGGCGGCCATGACGAGTAGGATCGCCGCGACGTAACGCAGTCCGCCTGGCTGCTTGACGGACAGGGCGAGCAGCCAAAGCGTCGTAATCAAAAGAGGATTGAAGTAGCGGTCGCCGTAGAAGCTGTACGACCAGGATGCCGGCGCGTCGAGCGCCCGCAGCACCCCTAAAAGAGACACTCCGATGGAAAACGCCCAACACGCCGCAAAGGTGGCGCAAATCCTTCGGTCGCTTAGATTCTGGAAGCAGAACAACACCGGCGTCGCCAAGACCAACAACGCGCACCAGCCGAGCACCGCGAAGGATACCGGACCCTGCGCGGGTCCAA
>JBOFFD010000147.1:0-2265 GCA_051648425.1 Planctomycetia bacterium | reverse complement strand
ACAACGTGGCGAAGAAGTGGACCGCCGTCCCGCCCGGCGCCAGCAGCTTCAAGACGTTGCCGTGGAACGCGGCGGGGTCGGCGATATGCTCGCAGACCATTCGGCTGACGACGAGGTCGAACGATTCGTCGGGCAGCGGATGATCGCTGCGGGTAAGGTCGGCCGAGACCCGGTGGTAGCCGTCGTTCGCTTTGGCGAGTTCGGCGTCGGAGACGTCGGCGACGACGTAGTCGAGTTTACGGCGGGCGACGTCGGCCAATCGCAGCACCGGATTGGCGCCGCCGCCCACTTCGCAGATGCGTCGCGAGCCGGATGCTTCGATCCGGTCGAGCAGGCTACGGCGGAAGCCGCGCCAAGCATCGTACGATAGGGCGTATCCGATGGCCATCTGTCGTTCCTCGGTGTCGCTTTTCGTCGACCAACCGCGAAGGGCGGGTCGCCGTCGGTGAGACGGAACGGCGTCACGGCGCCCGGCGAGGTTCGATCGGCCGCCGCACGGACCGCCTCCACCCGCGAGCCGGGCCGGCGAATCCAGCATGGTGCTTACCCGATCAAGGCGCCCGACGCTAGTCGACCTGTGAAACCGCTACGGGATAGACTTCGTCATCCCAGCCGCGCGGTGTTCAAACGACGCGGGGGGCGTCGGCTGGAAAACCGACGCCCCCCGCTGAAGAACCGTTAGGACGTGTAAAGCTCGGCGTCGGCCGGTCAGGCCGTCGCTGCTTCCGCCGCCTCGTTCTCGGCCGCCATTTCTTCCAATGCATCGGGATTGATGCGGACTTCGGCGTCGTGGTGCTGCTTGAAGCCCGTGCCGGCGGGGATCAAGTGGCCGAGGATGACGTTCTCCTTGAGGCCGACGAGGTAGTCGACCTTGCCGGCCAAGGCCGCTTCGGTCAGAACCTTCGTGGTCTCCTGGAAGCTCGCCGCCGAAATGAAGCTTTCCGACGAGACGGCCGCCTTGGTGATCCCGAGAAGCTGGGTCGTCGATCGGCCGGGCTTCGGCCGGCTCGAAGTCGGCACTTGCACTTCCTCGGCCATCAACCTCGTCACCGTTTCCTCGAAGTCCTCGGCCGGGATGATCGCGCCTTCCTTGTAGTCGGATTCGCCCGACTCTTCGACCTTCACCGACGACAGCACCGCGTCGTTGCGGGCGCGGAAGCGGAACTTGTCCATGATGGCGCCCGGCAGCAGCCCGGTGTCGCCGACATCTTCGACCTTCACCTTCCGCAACATCTGCGCGACGATGATTTCGATGTGCTTGTCGTCGATTTCAACGCGCTGGCTGCGGTAGACGTTTTGGATTTCGTTGACAAGGTAGTCTTGAACGGCTTCCTCGCCCTTGATGCGAAGGATGTCGTGCGGCACTTGCGGACCGTCGCACAGCGCGTCGCCGGCGCGAACCATGTCGCCACCGTGGACTCGCAGACCCTTGCCGGTGGGCACGAGGTGTTCGCGGGCTTCGCCGGAGTCGTTGCGGATGATGATCGTCCGCTTGCCGCGTTTGCGGTCCGGCGACACTTCGACCACCCCGTTGATTTCCGCGATGACCGCCGGTTCCTTCGGCTTGCGGGCCTCGAAGACTTCGGTGACTCGCGGCAGACCGCCGGTGATGTCCTGCGTACCGCCGACTTCCCGCGGCGACTTCGCCACCGTCATGCCGGCGGTGACGTACACCGGTTCGATCGGACCGTGATCGTGTTTCTTTTCGTCGTCCTGGATCAAGTACGCCAGCTTGTCCTTGTTGGGGACTTCGATGAACGCCTTTTCAGGGATGTAATAGACTTCCAGAATCTTGCCGTGGTCGTCTTCGATGATGATCTGCGGGTGCAGGTCGCCCTTGTGTTCAATGACCTGCCACCGTTCGGAACCGCCGGCGTCCTTCTCGATGCGGAGCGTGACGCCGATCTTAATGTCTTGGAAGCGGACCCGGCCGCCGACTTCCGTAAGGATCGGCGAGGTGTGGTGGTCCCACCGGACCAGCGTGCTCTTCGCCGGCGCCAGATCGCCGTCGTTGAAGAACAACTGGGCGCCGTTGGTGACGGCGTACCGTTCCAGTTCCCGGCCCTTCACGTCGGTGACGATCAGTTCGCCGTTGCGGGCGAGGGCGACCAGGTTGCCGTCGGGCAGCGTCACCACGTTGACGCGCTCGTAGCGGATCGTCCCTTCCTTGCGACTGCGCTGTTCGGCGGTTTCCAACGACCGCGAGGCGACGCCGCCGATGTGGAACGTACGCATCGTGAGCTGCGTGCCCGGCTCGCCGATCGA
>JBOFFD010000146.1:0-5632 GCA_051648425.1 Planctomycetia bacterium | reverse complement strand
TGGTCGGCGGCGACTCCGGCGGGCCGTACTTCGATCTTGAAGGCCGGCTTGTGGGGATCATCCATTCGAGCGTCAACGCCGATTCGTTGGACCGCGCCAAGGCTCGCGTGCCGCGCTGCCGGTTCGTGTCGGGCGCCTTGACCAACGCCGCGCTTACGGACCGGCTCGATTCGCTGCGGAAGGGCGAGGTGAAAACCGACGGCGAGCCGAACCGGCCAGCGCTCAACCCGGAGGTTCTGCCGCCCGACCGCTGGACGCAGGGCCGAGCGGCGCTTGAAAGCTGGCGGACGATCGTCGCCGAGGCCCGGCGAGGGGTGGTGACGATCCTCGACGGCGGCGAGCCGGTCGCCCTGGGAACGGTCGTAGACGCGGACCTCGTCATCACGAAAGCGAGCCTGCTGCCGTTCGAGCCGCGGTGCCGCTTGGGCGACGGCAAGGTGGTACCGGCCGAGGTCGTCGGCGGCGACGCGGCGTGGGATTTGGCGCTGCTGAAGGTTCAGGCGGACGGCCTGCACGCCGTCGAATGGGCCGACGGTTCCGACGCACCTGCCGGGTCGCTCTTGGCCGCGCCGGGACCGGACGAACTCCCGCTGGCGGTCGGGATCGTCGCGGTTCCCCTTCGGAAGCTGGCCGGGCCGTTTCCGACGCGGATCGTCGCCTCGCCGCCCGCCACCGCCGCTCGGCCGGAAGCGATCGGCAGCGCCGTCGAAGGCCGCGGCTACTGGGTCGAGTATGTCGAGGGCCGGCTGGCCGAAGCCGGCGTCCAACCCGGCGACGTGCTCTTGACCATCGCCGGCGCGCCGATCCGCACCCACGCCGATCTTACGACGTGCGTCCGCGGGCTGCGGTCGGGCCAGTCGGTCGTGGTACAAGTCCAACGCGGCCGCGAACGGCTCGACCTGTCGATGGTCCTTCGGGCCGACCCGCGATTCTCGGCGACCGGCCGAGCGGATGACTTCCCGATGATCTTCGAGCACGACCTACCCCTGGAGGCCACCGAGTGCGGCGGCCCGTTGGTCGACCGCGACGGCAGGGTGGTCGGCGTGTCGATCGCCGTGGGACCGGTCGGCGGAATGGCCGTCGCCGGCGAACAGGTGCGGGCGGTCGTCGCCGCCTTGCGCGACGGCAAGAAGCCCTGGCCGGGGGAACGCGCCCGCCGCGCGGCGCCGAAGGCGACTTCGGCCGACGAGCCGGTGACGCTTTCGCTGGACGGGTTGAAGGAGAAGCTGGCGGAGCGGGCGGGCCGCTTCACGGGGCTGATGGTCGAGTACGAGGCGACGACCGAGGCCGACGTTCCCCCGACGCTGCTGACAGCGTGGTCGATGGTCGTCGTGCGCGACTACCGCGAGCGGCGCGTCGTCGCGTTCGACGGCGCGAAACGGCTGTCGCGGGTAGTGGTGCCCGGCGACCAACCGCCCTGGCTGCCCGATGAAGAAATCCCACCGGACCCGAACGCCCCGCCCGAAGTCGTCCGAAGCGTCGTCGAGCGAGCCAAGGCGGGGGCCGAGCGAAAAGCGCGGGGCGATTCGTCGCGGCTGCTCGCGATCGCGGGACCATCCGAAAGTCGAACCCTGTTCGACGGCGAGCGCTGTTTCCGATGGCTTGAGCAGGGTCGGCGGTTCGCGGCGTGCCCGGCCGAGGAATTCGCCGCCCCGGCCGACTACCTCGCCAACCAGGGTCTTCACCCCATCGACCCGAAGCCGACGCCCGCCGCGCTGGCGGCGCAGCAGTCGTTCCGCCTGCCGGACGCCCTGGCCCACTACACCGACGCCCGCCTCCTACCGAAGACCGAACGCGTCGACGGCGCCCCATGCGTCGTGTTGCAAGCGGAGCTTCGGGGCGTCGGCGGCGGAATGCCGACGGACCTCGTAGAGACGATCTGGCTCGACCCGAAACTCGGCTATGCTCCGCGCCGCTGGGAGCGAAAAGCCGCCGGCCGACTGGTGATCCGACGGACGAACACCGCGTTCGACGAAGTGGCCCCCGGCAGTTGGCTGCCATGGGAAAGCACGCTCAGCATCGGCCCGCCTTCATGGGTCGCCGCCAAGTACCACGACCGCCCGGCCTACACTGTGCGAATGCGCCTAAGAAAAGCCCGCGTCGGCGACCTGCCCGTGGAATGGTTCAAGCCGTGACGGCCGGCGGCGTCGCCGCGGATTTCCTCTTTCGTAACGTTTTTGCGCCGTTTTCGGTAGGGATCGCGTCCTGGTCGCCGGCGGTAAGAATCGGTAAGACGCCACGAGCGATAACGTCGCGCGGAACCGTCGTCGTCACACGTTTGTGGAGCCTAAGATGGCGGCAAAGACCGTTCACGCACTGCTTGAAGAATTGCGGCTCGTCAGCCAGGACCGCCACGCTCTGGTCGAGGCGGTCCGCGACCTGGCGAAGCGAACGTTCACAATGGTCGCCGAGGAAGTCAAATACGGCGGAATACTGTTCTCCGTGGACGGTGTGCCGTTCGGCGGCGTCTTCGCCTACAGCGCCCACGTCTCGGTCGAGTTCAGCCACGGCGCGGCGATCGACGCCCGTTCGGCCATCTCGAAGGCGGCGGCAAGGGCCGACGGCACGTCAAACTTCGATCGATGGACGACGTCAAGTCCAAGCAACTGGCCAAGTACCTGCCGCTGGCCGTGGCGGTGGCCAAAAAAGCCGGCTGACCTTTCCGACGGGCGGGACCGGTTCGCAACCCAGCGCAGTAAATGCGCGGCGCATCCGGCTCGCCGAAACCGATGGAGCGGTGGACGGGGCATCGTGTACGGCCAATAGTGGTCAACGCCTGACGACGTCCATTTTTGTCGCGGGACGGCGTCGCTGGATTTGCCTCGAAGGTGCTCAACGCCTGACGGCGCTCATTGTTGTTGCGGAGCCAGCTCGCATCCATTTACAGTGTAACGGGTTCCAGGGCGGGTTTTCACGGATGTCGACGGCGGAACAGGTTGCGGACAGAGTCGGCCTCTCGGCGTTCGTTCGTCGACGGGTCCATGAATCCAACCTAAAATGACGATATGGGTCGGCGGCGCGGCCGGCCATTCCGGCTCGTTTTGCGACGAATGCGTGGTTTCCATGCCGTCGACGCACCGTTTGCATAGCGGGATCATCAGCAGGTCGTCGATCGGGTCGAGCGCCTCCGTCAGTTCCCAGCGCAGCTTCTGCATCCCCGTCGAATCGAGCCAGCAGGGGAAGTCGGAATACTGCATCCGCGGGCCGGCGCATTCCACTATCTTCGCCGCCTTCCGCAGCCGCGCCGGGCGGCGCAGGTCGTAGCACACCAACCACCCTTTCGCGTCGTTCATCTTACCTACGTAGTCTTAGTCGATCAACGCTGGCGGGCGCGGGCGAAATGACGCTTCTCACCTCGCCATTCCTTTGCCAACAGTCGCGCCTCCAGTGCCACGGCGCGGTAGTAAGACAGCGAATAGCTCAGCGCCGGGTGTTACCACGATTCGCACAGCCGCGCCTCAAACAGGCCGATCGCCTTTTTGCGGCCGGCGTCGGAAAGCCAGACCTTCGTCCTCGTCACCGCGAAGTCTGCCTCCGCGTCCCTCTGGCCGCGGTTCAGCGGTACTGGCCTTCCACGTTCGTCCGCACCAGCAGCTTCGCCAGACGCACCCGTTCGGCCGGCTCGGCCGGGGCGCGATAGTGGCGGACCCGCCGTTGCGCCTGCCCGACGCTCGCCATCAAACTGGCGACGTGCCGACCAGTCGTGGTCACCCAATGCACGGGGAGGTCGTGGTCCACGCAGAGGATGATCGCCTGCGTTGACATCTGGGTGGGGCCTTGCACAACAACGGCGTCGACGTTCCCGACCGGCGTTTTGATGGACGGGGCGTCGTCCGGCGGCGCGACGACGATCGACGAGCCGCTGCGGCCGACCCGCGCCTCCGGCGTCGCCATATGCAGGGTCGAGCCGATCCTTTCCGGCGGAGCGAGCATTTCACGCAGAGCCGCTCGTTGTCGGTCACGGGAGACCGTTCCGGCGAGTCGCGCGGCCGACGGGCGTCGGCGCGGACCTGGTCGTCGAACAGCTCTCGCACGGTGACGTTCTCCGCGTGGTAGCGGACGCGCCCCTCGGCGACCGCGCTGGTGTTCGTAGGGCGCCGGGGCGTCGTCGCGCCGCAGAACGGCGTCGAGCGAAGCGTGCAGCTCTGGCCCGGCGTGGACGGCCGCATCGGGCCGCTGGATGCCTTCCACATCCGTCAAGCAAAACAATCGTGGACAGTACCCCAGATCGTGCAATGAAATGACTCGAAGCGCAGGTTGAAAACTCCTCGTCATGGCGGCAATCTCCAAATTCCTCTCGAAGAAACATAACGACGTTCAACGATCCAAGGATTCATCCAGCAAGGCGTCGACGGACGGTTCTGATTCCGCAGAAAGATCAGCCGACGATTCGACGCCGCATTCCGGGACGAGCCTTGGGGGCCTGTCCCGGAACATCAAACTCGAGCGGAGAGGACGGGAGAGGAAGAAAAGGCGGCGTGGCGACTCAGGATGAGTCTTAAGACGACGCCTGCGGCGTAGTCGTGGTCCAAGCGCCCTCGGGAGCATCCACCGATTGAACTTCCGTCGGCGCGTAAAGCGTCGAAACGGTGCGAGACATGTCGCGTCGATCGACCCAGGCGGTCAAACGCGCGGTCTTAAGAACGGAGGAGGCGTCGTCATCGGATTTGAGACGGACGAACCATCGCGGCGGCCGAAGGATTTCGTCAATCTCGAACCAGTCGAGCGGAAACGAGCTGTCGCCGACGAAAGGCAGTCCATATTACGTCGGCATGGATGTAAGTAGTACCGCGACGGCTCGCACGCCGTGTCCGCTGGCACCTACAGCCTACTTACATCCATGCCGGCGTAATATCTTCGACCGTCCGAAGTCCGTCGGCCGGCGAGGCCGTGTAAGATTCGTTCCTCCATTTCCTCCTCGAAATCCACTGCGACGACGGCGCGAACGTCGATCGACAGTTCGTGTCGAACAGGGGTGATGCTGTACTTGTTTACCCAAGTGAGTTCCTTCCGTTTCCTTCCAGCAGCGCCTACCGGATAATTGTGCAACTGCTGAACGACGGATTGAATCGTCGGCAGGTCGCTGTTCGGCCCGGAGACCGAGCCGAGCGCGATCCGGCCGACGGGAAGCCCCGAGATCGTGGTGTCATCGCGGACTCGCCGTCGTTGAATCTCGATTCAACGCCGTCGACGTTCATCAACAGTCCGAAACGGCGGATGGTGTAAGAAACGGCGGCGTCGCCCACAAACATCATTCCATCTATTTACTTCGGAGATTTTTCGGTTGATGTGGGTAGTCGTTCGTTGTGAACCGACGGCATCTCTATCTTACTATGGCTTAGGGAGGCGTGAACGAACTTATTGCACACACTTTGCATCGGAGGCCTTCGCAAAGGGCATAAGACCTTCGCCAGTGAACATCGTCGCGGGGTTGAGCGCGAACTTGTCGTCCTTCGCCCAAAGAACGGCAAACCCGCCCAAATCAATGATCGCCGTATTACGCCGGCACGGATGTAAGTCGGTAAGTTTTCGATCGCGACCGGTTTCCTATAATACTTCGCGGCGAGCGGGGTTCAACACCGGGAGGTGCATCGTGCAAGACGAGTATCAAGATCCGCGCGGCTATTCCGAC
>JBOFFD010000145.1:0-2209 GCA_051648425.1 Planctomycetia bacterium | reverse complement strand
TTGTCGGTCGACCGTACGAACTCCGTGTTTTCATCGGCCCGCTCGGCGACGAGCGGCACGCCGTTCGGCTTCAGCGTCTTACGATGAATGAGGTTGCTGCCGACGTCGCCGACGAACAAGTTGCCGCGATACGCTTCGGGATAGGCAGAGCCGCGATAGACCGTGACGCCGGTGGCAGAAGTGAAGTAGCCTGCCGGCACGAGCTCGGTGGCGGCGAATGCGACGCCGGAGGCGGCCCGCCGCCGAGTGCGGACGACCCGCCACGGCTCGGCTTGGCTGATGCGGTGGACGACGGCCGCGCCGCCTTCCTTGGCGATCGACTGCAACAAGCTCGGCGCGGGAAGGAACGGGTTGCGGGCGAGGTATTCCGACCGCGCCACGACTTCAATCGCGTGGTTCGAGTTGCTGCAAAGGAAGCGGTTGCCCCAGTCGTCGAAGCACATGCCGAACTGCGCCGAGCCGGCCAGCGCCTCTAAGACGCCCGTCGCGGGATCGAACCGCAGGTCGCGCCCGCGGGCCGAAACCAGCGGTGCTTTCGGATCGTCAACGGTTTTGATCTCGCCGCCGTTGCTGCCCGACGCGATATAGATCTTACCGTCCAACCCCCATTTCAGGTTGTTCACCAAACCTTGAACGTTGGACCGGTCGAATCCCGTAAAGACGGTTTTTCTGACGTCGGCCTTGCCGTCGCCGTTCGTGTCTTTGCAATACAACACGTCCGGGGCGCAGGCGACGAAACAGCCGCCTTTCCACAAGGCGACGCCCGTCGGCCACGACAGCTCGTCGACCAACGTCTCGGCCTTGTCGAAAACACCGTCGCCGTCGCCGTCGGTCAAGACCCGCACCCGTCCGATCGGTGCGTCGCCCATCTTTTCGGGAAAGGGGTAACCGCGCATCTCGACGATGAAAAGTCGGCCGTTTTCGTCGATCGCCGCGTCGACCGGGTCGGTCGTCAACGGTTCGACAGCCACCGGGTCCATCGTGAAGCCCGCCTGGACCTCGAACGCCTTCACCGCCTCGGCAGGGCTTTTCCCGGGGATGCGCGAAATTTCCTCCGGCTTGAAGTCGCTGGGGTCGGCGGCGTCGAGTCGCCATGGCGCCGACAATAGTGAAACCAAGGCGGCCGCACACAACAACAGACCTAAAGTCCACTTATTGCAAAAAACTTGGCGGTAGATCATTCGGTCGCCTCCTAGGGAAGAAATCGGGGCGGGCGGCGGGTGGGTTTCGTGGGCGGTGGTTGGGGCGCTTCGAAGCGGTTCGCCAATATTCAGCTACCGCCGATCGAACGACATTCTATGAAGAGAGTAGCAAGAACTCGTTGAAACGTCGATACGGCGGCTTGGTCAGCGTAATTGGACGGGAGTATCGGTGGTGGCGGGGTTCCTTAAAGAACGAGCGTCCTCCGATCGACCGACCGCGGTCGACGGTTGGGAAAAACCGGCGCCGCTCGGCGACCGGGTCAAGGCGCTGCGGTTGGACGATCAGCCGCGGCGCGGCGGCGCGGGCATGCTGCCTTGGATGCTGGCGCTGTTCTTCTCGGCGTCGACCGCGTTTTACGCCTACCGCGACGCCGTTCGCGCCAATGCGCCGGATCCGAAGCCGGTAAAAAAAATCGTCGCCCCCCAGACGGCTTCCGCCAGCGACCCAGCGAAGAAAAACACCCCGTCCCCCGCCGATGCGCCGGTGCCTGCGTCGCCCGTCGCCGCTGGTAAAGACTCCGTCGCGTTGGAATCGAAGGGCTTCATCGTCCCGGCCCACCAAATTCTCGTCAGCCCAAAGGTTAACGGCATGGTCACCGCCCTTTTCGTCGAAGAGGGCCGGCGCGTGAAGAAGGGCGACGTGCTGGCGGAAATCGAATCGATCGAATACGCCGCCGAAGTCGACCGCGCCGCCGCCGCCTTGGAAATCGCCAGGCAGCGCCTCGTCGAATTGGAGAACGGCTCGCGCCCGGAGGAAGTTCAACAGGCCCGCGCCGAACTGGCCGAGACGGACGCGCAGTGCGACCAACTGAAAATCGACATGGAACGCAACCGCATGCTCCGGCAGACGCGGTCCGTACCGCTACGCGAGTTCGAGTTGGCGGAAAGTCAGTATGTGGCCATGGAGAAGCGCCGCGACAAACTGAATCAACAGTTGCAGTTGTTGATTCTCGGGCCGCGCAAGGAACGGATCGACCTCGCCCGCGCGGAAGTGCAACAGGCCGAGG
>JBOFFD010000144.1:0-2342 GCA_051648425.1 Planctomycetia bacterium | reverse complement strand
CACCACGTTGACCCTTGGCGTGGTCGTCGACGACCGCCTTTTCCTGGGCCACGCCGGCGACAGCCGCGCCTACCTTCTGCGCGGCGGCTCATCGCGCCGACTCACGCGCGACCATACGCTCTTGCAAGAAATGATCGACAGCGGCCTGATGCCCGAAGAATCGAACGCCCGCAGCCGGTTTCGCAACGCCGTTTCCAATGCCGTGGGCGGACCGACGCCGGGGGTTGAAGTCGACACGGCGACGGTGCAACTGCGAAGGGGCGACGCGCTGCTCTTCTGTACCGACGGCTTGAACAAGGCAGTCACCGAGAGCGAAGCGGAAGCGCTGCTGACACAGTCGGCAGGCGATCCAGTGGCGGCGGCCCATCAGTTGGTCGCGTTGGCGAACGTGCGCGGGGCGCCGGACAACGTCACGGTGCTCGTCGCTTACGTGCTGTGAATCAGCCGACGGCCAGTTCTTCGTCGCGAAGGTCGGTGACCAGCATGTGGCCCGGGGCGTGCGTGATGACGAAGGCCGGCCGGGATTCCTTCAGGACGGCCTGAGGCGTCACGCCGCACGCCCAAAAGACGGGAACCTCGCCTGGTTGGAGGGTGACCGCTTCGCCGTAGTCGGGCTTGGCGAGATCATGGATGCCGATGGCGGCCGGATCGCCAATATGCACCGGCGCACCGTGGACGCCCGGAAAGCGAGCGGTGATTTGGGCCGCCCGCAGGGCGTCGCCCGGCGTGTAGGGGCGCATCGACACGACCATCGGTCCGTGGAAGATGCCGGCCGGCCGACACGGGATGTTCGTCGTGTACATCGGCACGTTCTTCATCCGCCCCTCGGCGTTTCGTTCCTC
This sequence comes from Planctomycetia bacterium, assembly GCA_051648425.1. Lineage (GTDB taxonomy): Bacteria > Planctomycetota > Planctomycetia > Kolteriales > Kolteriaceae > JBOFFD01. The sequence goes on along the minus strand of JBOFFD010000144.1, from coordinate 1,500 downwards.
GAGGTGGCGAACGCCCAGGCCCGCCTGCAGCAGCGCCGACTCGAAGGTGAACGAGCAACCGAGCAGAAAGGCGACGAAGTTTTCGCGCCACTCGTCCATGATGTCGGTGGAGGTTCCCAAGAACTTGCCGTGACGGAAAAGCTCGTAACGGGGCAGGTCGGAGCGAAGGTCGCAGCCGGGGGCCGAGTAGCGCGGCTCCGGGTCGCCGAGGTCGGTGACCTCCAGCAACGGGCAGGGTTTCGGATTGCGTTGGCAGAAAAGCAGGAAATCGTAAGCGTGCATTTCGGGCACGATCACGAGGTTCGCCTGTACGAAGCCGAAGGCGTAGCCGCCGGTCGGGCCGACGTGCTGGCCGGACCGACAGCGGCCGCGAAAGAGCCTTGCTTCCGTCCGATCGATCCGAGGGTTCAGCCGCGCGGCGCTCGTCATGGGGAATCCTCGTCGAAGGGAACATGGTGGGGAAGGGTTAGTGGCCGACGCCGCGGGCGGCCAGCCAGCGTTCGGCGTCGAGCGCCGCCATGCAGCCGGTGCCCGCCGCGGTGATCGCCTGGCGGTAGTAGTCGTCGGCGCAATCGCCCGCCGCGAACACCCCTTCGACACTGGTGTACGTGCGATGGCCGGTGGTCAACTTGATGTACTTTTCGGGGGTCAGTTCTAGCTGGCCGTCCAGGAAGTCGGTGTTCGGCGTGTGGCCGATCGCCAGGAAGAGGCCGGTGACTTCGAGCTGTTCCTTCACGTCGTCAACGGTGCTTTCCAATTGCAGGCTGGTGACGCCGTTCTTCGGGTCGCCCAGCACTTCGACGACCGTGCGGTTCCAGACCGGCTTGATCTTCGGAATCGAAAACAGCCGGTCTTGCATCACCTTGCTGGCGCGGAGCGAATTGCGGCGGTGCACGAGGTAGACCACGCTGGCGAACTTCGCGAGATAGGTGGCTTCTTCGACGGCGGTGTCGCCGCCGCCGACCACGGCGATCGGCTTGTTGCGGAAGCGGGGCAGCGCCCCGTCGCACACCGCGCAGGCGCTAACGCCGTGGTTGTAGTACGCCCGTTCCGACTCTAACCCCAGGTAGTTCGCGCGGGCGCCGGTGGAGATGATGACGGAATGCGCCTCGATCGTCTTACCGGCGTCGCTGGTGATTTTGAACGGCGACCCGTTGCGGAAATCGACCGAGGCGACGTCCTGAAAATGCATGACGACGTCGTCTTCCCCGAACTTTTTGACGGTCGTTTCCGGGCCGTTGTCGGTCATGATGCGGGTGCCGAAGCGCAGCGATTGGTCGCGCAGGTCGCCCATCATCTTCTTGCCGTCGACGCCGTGGACGTAGCCGGGGAAGTTCTCGATTTCGGTCGTGTACATCAGCTGGCCGCCGGGCAGCATGATGTTCGACGGCCGGCCGGCGAAGACCAACGGTTCGAGGTTGGCGCGGGCGGCGTAGAGGGCGGCCGTCCACCCTGAAGGACCGGAGCCGATGATCACGACCTGTTCGATCATTGAGAAGC
>JBOFFD010000143.1:0-3801 GCA_051648425.1 Planctomycetia bacterium | reverse complement strand
CCAAGACGTGGAACAGAATGACGTCGTTGCCGCGGTGTTTAAGATGGTGCAGACTTTTCAGAACCGCGTCGGCGTCGTCGGTCAGAAGGTCGGAAAAGATCATCACCAAGCTGCGGTGGCGGACCATCGCCGCCAGTTGATGCAGCGAAGCGGCGACGTTGGTCTTGCCGGTCGGCTTCAACCGGGCGAGCAAGGAAAGGATGTCGGAAAGCTGAGTGCGGCGGCTGCGCGGCGGCAGACTGGCGCGGATGCGGTCGTCGAAGGTCGCCAGACCGACGGCGTCGGACTGGTGGATCATCATGTACGCCAGGGCGGCGGCCAGGCAGATCGAATAGTCGAACTTCGTCAATTCCTGGGCGTAGGTGTAGTCCATCGACGCCGACAGGTCCATCGCCAGATAGCTGACGAGGTTGGTCTCGGCCTGGTATTTCTTCACGTAGTAGCGGTCGGTTTTGGCGTAGACGTTCCAATCGAGCGTGGCGAGGTCGTCGCCGGGGTTGTACCGGCGGTGTTCGCTGAATTCACTACTGAAGCCGTGAAACGGGCTGGAATGCAGACCGCTAAGAAAACCTTCGACGATGAACTGCGCGCGAAGGTCGAGCCGCTTCACTTGCTGGATGATCGACGGCTTGAGATACTTTTCCTGCGAACTCATGGAAAGGCCCCGCCGACGGCATGTAGTTTTTCGTTGGCCGCCGCTGTCCTTGGCGGCGCGTCCTTTTCATTCGGCGGCCGTGGTGGAAAAGCAAAGGAAGCGCCGGCGAGGAAAGCGGCGGCTGACAAAGACGCCCCTTTTGGGTCGATCCGTTCGTTTCCCGCGTCTCTTACTTTGCGACTCGTTCTTACAGCGATCGACGGCCGCCGCCGCTGGCCGAGGGCGTCGACCGGCGCACCGGCTGTTCGTCGTTCGTCCCCGCGCCGCTTTGGCCGTCGTCGTTCAGCCGGCGGTATTTGTGATAGCGGACGACGAAGTCGGCCCGGGGATCGAAGCCGCGCCCCTCGTTCGGCTCGAACAAATCCGCCGACGCCCGCTGGACGAACGCCAACCAGTAGCGGTCGGCGTTCCAGCCGTTCCCCTTTTCGAGGTTGCGGTAGTCGTAGCCCATGAAGTTCTGGTGCAGCGGCAGAGTCTGCATGGCGGCGATGAGGATGCCGGCCATGATCCAGCCGGTCCACGCCCCAAGAATGAAACCGCCGATGCGGTGGACGTTGCCCGGCAGGTCGATCATGGAGGTGGCGGTCTGCTCGGTCGCCAAGCGCAAAAGCGTGACGGCGATCGTGAACAACACCATGAGGGTGATGAAATCGGTGTAACCGCCCATGAACGACGCCGAGCCGTCGAGGAAGGCGGCGACCGGCTCGAAGAAGTTGAACGCGATGAGGCCGCCGAAGACGACGCACAGCAGCACGCAGGCGGCCGTGAAGACTCCTTCGTTCATCAGGACGGCGGCGCAGGCGCCGACGAGGATCACGGTCATGGCATAAAGCATCGTGTCGGTTCCAGGGGGCTTTTTACTTCACGACGCGGGTCAGTTCCGCCAGCGAGGTTCGGCCGGCGACGCAAAGTTTGACGCCATATTCAAAGAGGAATTCCGTTCCGGACTTACGGGCTTCGCCGCGGAATTCCTTCAGAGACGCCCGCTGCCGGATCATTTCGCGCATCGCGTCGTTGACGGTGAGCAACTCGAAGACGCCGGTTCGGCCGAAGTAACCCAAGCCGCCGCACTTCGGGCAGGGCTGAGCGGCGTCTTTGGGCGGGCGGTGCAACTGGTCGAGCTGCACCCCTTCCAAGCCGGCCTTCTTGAGCGTGTCGAGGCTGGGTTTGTAGACTTCGCGGCACTGTTCGCACAGGGTGCGCACCAGCCGCTGCGCCAAGATGGCCGACAGCGACGTCCCCAGGTTGCCGGGATCGGCGTTGAGGTCCAATAGACGGAAGACGCCGCCGATGCTGTCGTTGGCGTGGACGGTGCTGAAAACCATGTGACCGGTTTGAGCGGCCTGGCAACTGATGTCGGCGGTTTCCTTGTCGCGGATTTCACCGATCAGAATCACGTCGGGGTCTTGCCGCAGAATGCTGCGAAGGCTGCCGGCGAAGGTTTGCCCGCCCTTCGAATTGATTTCGATCTGAGTGATGCTCTCCATCGTGTATTCGACCGGGTCTTCGATCGTGATGACGTTCTTCGTGAAGCGGTCGAGTTCGAACATGCACGAATAGAGGGTGGTGCTTTTGCCGGCGCCGGTGGGGCCGCAGCAAAGAAAAAGGCCGTACGGCTGGTTGGTGACGTCGCGGATCTGTTTTTGGATTTTCTTCGACATGCCGAGCTTGTCGAGGCCGAAGCCGGTGGACGAGGCGTCGAGGATGCGGATGACCATTTTCTCGCCGGACGACGACCCGGAGGTGGCGACGCGGAAGTCGAGCTTTTGGCCGCTGAGGTCGGCGCCGAAGCTGCCGTCTTGCGGCTTGCGTTTTTCGGTGATGTCCATCGCCGACAACACCTTGACGACATTCAAGATGGCGTCGCCGGAGGTGCGGTCGAACGGCTCGCTGTTGTGCAGGATGCCGTCGATGCGGTAACGGATGGTGAGTTCCGCGGGGGTCGGTTCCAGGTGGATGTCGGTGGCGCGGCGGATGACGGCGTCGTAAATGAGTTCCTTGACGGCGATGTAGCCGCGGCCGCCCTCGGCGGCGCGGATGCGGTCGGGGTCGTCGACCCGGCCCTTGCTGGTCTTGGCGATGAAGCGGATGGGCGGACCGGAGACCGTTTGACCGTCGTCGCCCACCGCCAGCTTGATGCCGACCTTCGCCAGGGCGACGCACAAAAGGTAGTACAGGTGGTCGCCGGTGAGGACTTTCTGCTTCTCGGGGACGACCGGGTTGCGGACGCCGTAAACGTAGGTGAGGGTCGGCCCCAGGTAGAACAGAACGCATAGCGCGATGGCGAGCGGATAGGCGTCGACGACGAAGGCGATGAGCAGGCCGAACATGCCGCTGAAGACGACGGCCGAGTTCCATTGCACGGTGCTGAGCTTGAGCGCCTGGGTGTCGGCGTCGACCCAGCCGCAAGTGGCGGCCCAGGCGAGGAAAATGAGCAAAAGGAAGCCGAACTTCGGCAGGCTGAGGAACATGCCGTCGTTGCGCAGACGTTGGGCGAAGACGACGAACGAGTCGCCGGCCCCCGCGCCGAGGTCGGCGAAGAGGCCGACTGACGGCGCCGCAGCGGTTGCGGCGTCGAACTCGGAACCTGAAGCGGCCGTCGCGGTCGTAGCGGCGGCAAGCAGCAGGAAGACCGTCGCGGTCGACGTCGTCCGAATCATGGATGCGCCATCTCCAAAAGAATCGGGTCGATCCGTAAGGCGTCGCCTACTCTTTCGACGATCGAAAGAAGTTATTGGTTCGACGACGTCAACCAACAACGTGGGGCGGACTTCCTGGTCCGCCCGTGTTCCGCGCCCGAACCGAGCCGTCGCACTCGGTCGGCGGAGCGGAGAAGAGTTTCGTCCCCACGCTCCTTCGTGGCGGACCAGGAGTTCCGCCCTACATTCGATCTTCCGTCCCAACGAACGAACGGAAGGAGCTTTTCCCCTCGCCGGCCGTCGAGGGTTCGGTTTTACGCCAGGCCGCTGACCGGCAGCTTGATGCCCTTCAAGGCCATTTTCAGGGAGTCGGGGCTGGGGGCGACCTCGAAGGCCGCCTCGCGGGAGATCATGTCGGCCTCGACGCGGTCGACCAGCGCCTTCGTGAAGTCCTGCATCCCTTCGTTTTCGCACGCCTTCATGATGTCGGCGATGCGCTCGTCCTTG
>JBOFFD010000142.1:0-3752 GCA_051648425.1 Planctomycetia bacterium | reverse complement strand
AATTCCACCTGCCGCCCGGCTTCCGCATCGAGCTGGTGGCGGCCGAGCCGGACGTCCGCAAGCCGATGAACCTCAACTTCGACGCCGCCGGCCGACTTTGGGCGACGCAGTCGACCGACTACCCCTACCCCGTCCACGGCCCGGGCGCGAAAGACGTGGTCGCCGTCTTCCACGACACCAATGGCGACGGCGTCCCCGACCGCCCCACCGTCTTCGGCGGCGGCCTCACCATTCCGATCGGCGTCCTGCCGCTGGCCACGCCCGACGCCGGCACGCTGGTCTTTTCCATCCCGAAGGTGTGGCGGTTGGTCGACGGCGACGGCGACGGCGCGTCCGACCGCCGCGACCCGTTCCTGGGCGACTTCGATTTCCGCGACACCCACGGCATGACCAATTCGTTCACCTGGTGGATCGACGGCTGGGTCTACGCCACCCACGGCTTCGCCAACGAATCGAAGATCACGCCGGCCGTCGGCGGTTCGACGCTGACCATGCAGTCGGGCAACTCGTACCGCTTCACGCCCGACGGTTCGGCGCTGGAGCAATACACCTGGGGCCAAGTGAATCCGTTCGGGTTGGCCTTCGACCACCTCGGCAACCTCTTCTCGGCCGACTGCCACTCCAAACCCGCCTATCAACTGCTGCGCGGGGCGTACTACCCCAGCTTCGGCAAGCCGCACGACGGGATGGGCTTCGGGCCGACGGTGATCGAACACAGCCACGGCTCGACCGGCATCGCGGGAATCGTCTTCTATGAGGCGACGCAGTTCCCCGAAGCGTACCGCCGGACGTTGTTCATCGGGAATCCCGTCACCGGGCGGATCAACACCGACCGTTTGGAAGTGACCGGCGGCACGTACAAGGGGATCGAAACCGCCGACTTCCTGTCGTGCGACGACCCATGGTTCCGCCCGGTCGACCTGAAGCTGGGGCCGGACGGCGCCCTGTACGTGGCCGACTTTTACAACTGCATCATCGGGCACTACGAAGTGCCGCTGGACCATCCGCGGCGCGACCGCGAACGGGGCCGGCTTTGGCGGATCAGTTACGTCGGCACGGACGGCGCGCCGGAGGTCAAACCGACGAAGCCGGTCGACTTGACCAAGGCCGACGTCCCTTCCCTCGTCGCGGCGCTGGCCGACCCGAACCTGACGGTGCGGGTGCAGGCGACGCACCAGCTCGTGGCGCGCGGGAAGACTGACGGCGTCGGTGCGGCGCGGGCGGTCGTCGATGACGAAAACTCGCCGCCGGTGCAGCGGGCGCACGCGCTGTGGGTGCTGGCCCGGTTGGGGGAACTCGACGACGACCGGACGGTGACGCTGCTGGGGGACCGGCAGGCGGTGGTGCGGGTGCACGCCGTGCGGATGCTGGCGGAACGGCCCGACTGGGGCTTCGACGTGTCGCCGCTCGAGGGCATGGTCCGCGCCGCGCTGGCCGATGCCGATGGTTTCGTGCGGCGGGCGGCCGTCGAGGCGCTGGGACGCCATCCCCGCGCGGGCAACGTCGGGCCGATTCTCGATCTGCTTTCCCGATTGCCGGCCGACGACGCGCAGACCGTGCATGCCGCTCGGTTGGCGTTGCGGGCGACGGTCGCCGTTCCGAATCGGCTGGCGGCGCTGGGCGCCGAACTGCCGGACGATCGGCAAGTGCGGTTGGCCGACGTCTGTTTGGGGGTGCCGACGGCCGAGTCGAGCCGGTTCCTGACGGACCTCCTGCGCCGCCGGCTCGACGAACCGCGGGCGGCCGAGTTTCTGCGCCACGCCGTTCGGTACGCGGACGCCGACGACCTGCCGACGGTGCTGCGCGTGGTGCTGTTGCAGCAGAAGCGGGGCGCCGGCGAGCAGCGGGCGGCGTTGACGGCGACGGCCCGCGCGCTGGCGGAACGGCGGTCGCCGGCCCCCGACGATCTGAAACGCTGGGCCGGAACGTTGGTCGCCGACCTGCTGGGCGCGTCCGACGAATCGGCCGTCGGCGAAGGGATCGAATTGGTCCGCGACCTCCGCGCCTGGTTGCGGCGGGAAGCGACCGCCCGTCGGCTGGCGGAGCTGGCCGGCCCGACGACGCCCTGGCCGAACCTGCGACCGGCGGCGTGGGAGGCGGCGGCGTTGATCGACCCCGATCAGGCCGTGCCGCTCTTGGCCCAGGCGGTCGAAAACCCCGATGAATCGCCCGAACGCCGTCGCAAGACGGCCGAGTTGTTGGCGGGGCTGGGTCGGCCGACGGCGGTCGCGGAAGCGGCCCGCGTGCTGCGCTACGCTCCGGCGCCGATCGCGCAGGTGCTGGCGGTCGGTTTGGCCGGCACGGCGGCGGGCGCCGAGCGGTTGCTGACGGCGGTGGGCGAGGGGAAGGCGTCGCCGCTACTGCTGCAGAACGTCCAAGTGCGGGCGCGGCTGGCGGGCGCGAAGGTGCCCGATCTGGAAAAACGGCTCGCGGGCCTTACCGCCGACCTGCCCGCCGAAGACGAAACACTGCGGCGGCTGCTGGACGACCGCCGCGACGGCTTCGTGAAAACGAAGGGCGACGCCGGCCGAGGCAAGGCGGTGTTCGTCAAGGCGTGCGGCAAGTGTCACCAGATCGGCAGTGAAGGCGGGAAGGTCGGCCCGCAGCTCGACGGCGTCGGCTTGCGCGGCCTGGAGCGCCTGCTGGAAGACACGCTCGCCCCGAACCGGAACGTCGACCAGGCGTTCCGCGCCACGCTGCTGGCCTTGGACGACGGCCGGCTGTTGTCCGGGCTGCTGTTGCGGGAGGAAGGCAACGTGGTGGTGCTCGCCGACGGCGAGGGACGGGAGGTGCGGGTGTCGAAGGACGAGATCGCGGAAAGGCGGCGGACGCGGCTGTCGCCGATGCCGGCGGGCGTGGCGGAGCAGTTGCCGGCGGCGGAGTTCGCCGATCTGATGACCTACCTGTTGACCGAAAAAACGAAGGTTTCTGGGGAAGGTGCGCCGGGGGCGGGGGATGGAAAGCGACCGGGAGCCTAAAGAATAGGCTGTCATGCGCATAAAGCAGGCGGCCGAACGCGCTTCCGGCGGCTTACTATTAGGTTTTCGACTTTCAATGAAAAATGAAAGTCGCAATTCATTGCAAAAGCCATCGGCCCGTCTCATTCTGATCGCGACGGATTTCTCGCTATTGAGCATCGGTTGATGAGAAAGCCGGCGGACGAGAAATGGCGGACGACCATCGGCGATCCGGTTTTCTTTTCGACGATCGTCGCGACAGGTCTGTTCCTTTTAGCCGGGGTGGTCCGCCGCCCCGCGTCCGATCTTCGGCCGAACGGTCGTCGCCGCGGGAAGCGAGGCGGCGGACCACCTCGGCTAAAAGGAAGCGGTCGCCAAAAACTTTGGGAGCGGCAGCCGCGACCGCGCGTCGAAGTCGACGTTCTGAGCGACGAAGCGAAAAGGTGGAGGCCGTCAGGGAAGAGGCGTCACCACTCGGAGTTGGTGTTTTTCACCAGGAACTCTTGATGCTTGTACATGCCGACGCCGCCGACGCTGGTTTCGACGACGACCCGGACCGGGTTGGCGGTCGTCCGCAGCAGGACGGTGGCCTGTCGGCCGTCGGTCGAGAACTCCACGAAGTAGTGGTAGCGCTCGCACAAGCCCGGCAGGTAGATGCTGTGAATGTGGTAGTTCGACTGGACCAGCACCAAATCGTTGCGAAGTCCGACGAGATCGACGGGGGGTTTCTCGGGGAGCATCAGCCGACCCGGAGACCCAAAAAACGCGACGGCCAGGAAAGCGGAGGTGAACATG
>JBOFFD010000141.1:0-2511 GCA_051648425.1 Planctomycetia bacterium | reverse complement strand
TCCCACGACCAGGTGTTGCGATACCAGAGGTGGGGCAGGATGTGCAACGGGGCCGGTTGCGGGCCGGCGTTGACCGCTTCGATGCGGCACAAAACGTCGTCGGGGCCGACCTTCGCGTAGGTCACTGAAACGTCGAAATAGCGACCGGCCGCCAGGTCGTCGCGCATCAGGTCGACCAATTCCACTTCGCCGTCGCCCGCTCCGGCCGCCCGGTTGGCGTCGACCAGTCGCGCGTAGGGGAACTCGGCCTGCGGGTAGCGGTACAGCATTCGGCAGAACGAGTGCGTCGGCGTGCTGTCGAGGTGGTAATACTGCTCTTTGACGTCTTCGCCGTGGTTCCCTTCGCCGTTGGCCAGGCCGAAAAGCCGTTCCTTTAAGATCGGGTCGCGTGCGTTCCACAGGGCGACCGCCAGACACAGATTCTGAAAGCGGTTGCAGAAGCCGGCCAAGCCGTCTTCGTTCCAGCGGTAGGTGCGGCTGCGGGCGTGGTCGTGAGGGAAGTAGCCCCAGGCGTTGCCGTCGGCGCTGTAGTCCTCCCGCACCGTCCCCCAGGCGCGGTCGCTGAGGTACGGCCCCCAGTTCTTCCAGTCGGAATCCCGTTCCTCCGAGGCACGCAGTCGGGCGTGTTCGGCGGTGTTAGGTTCCGAGGCGGCGGGGGCGGAGGAAGTCGTCGAATGTTGCGTCACGGATCGAATCCTACCAGCCTGTTTGGGTGATCGACGGACCGCGCCGGACGCGGGTTGGGGGCGCCACGCCGCGCCGACGGCGCGAGACCGCCTCCGACGCGGCCTCGAGCGGAGGTCGACGGTTTCGGAGGGGTGCGGCGAACTGCCCTGCCTTGTAGTTGATACAACGGACGTGGATGCAATGCGAGCGCGGCGACGCCGAACATTTTATGGGCACATTCGGCATCATCGCGCGTCCACCACCAGGAAAGCGCGGACGATCGCATTTGCCGGAATCGAGTTCGCAACGCAATAATACCGATGTCTCGGTTGTCACGGCCGAGCGACGGCTCTTCGTCGACGCCTCGCGGCGATCCGCGGAGCGCCGGGCGCGAGGCGTCGAACCGAACCCGCCAGCATCCCGCCTGCCGACACCGGCTGGGCAGGTCCGCTGAACGGTGTTTCAGTTTCGACGGCTGGCGGTTTCGACGACGATCGGTTCGACGTCCAACACTTTCGTTGGACGCCCTCGAAGCGGGAAACTCCATGCGCGCCCTACATGTCCGCTGGTTCGTTGCCTCCGCCGCCGTCGTCGCGGTCGGTCTGCTGATCCGCCCGTCGGCCGATCTGCACGCCGAGTCGGTCGACGCGCCCCCCGCCGCCCTTCCGACCGCCGCGGCCTACAGCGTCGTGGTCGACGCCCACGACCCGCTGGCGCTGAAGTACAACGGCGCCAGTTCCTGCTCGGCCCAAGCCTGCCACGGCGACAACGGCAAGCCCGGCGCCGTCGGCTCTGAATACTCCACCTGGATCTTCTACGACCCGCACGCCCGCGCCCATGAATCGCTGTATGAGCCGTTGTCACAGCAGATCGTCAAAAAGATGAAGCTGGCGACCGCCGCCCATCAAACCGAGCTGTGCCTGAAGTGTCACAGCTTCGCGGTGCCGAAGGAACGCCAGACTTCCCGCTTCACGGCCGAGGACGGCGTCGCCTGCGAAGCGTGCCACGGCCCGTCGGAGAAATGGCTGGCGCCGCACCAGTACAAATCGTTCGCCGAGGGCATGACCCGCGAGCAGAAGAAGGCCCAAGGCCTGTGGAACGCGGCCGCCCCCGGCGAGAAGCCGCACGTCGCCGCCCGCGTCGATACGTGCGTGGCCTGCCACGTCGGTTCGCCCGACAAACAGGTCGACCACATTTTGATCGCCGCCGGCCACCCACGGCTCAATTTCGAGGCCGGCGCCTACATGGCCAACTACCCGAAGCATTGGGACGCCGGCAAGGAACGGCTCGTCGACCCCTCGCTGGAAGCTCGCACCTGGGCCGTCGGCCAGTTGACCACCCTCGCCGGCGCCTTGGACCTGCTCGCCCACCGAGCCACCGAAGCCGAGAAGACGCTGTCGACCGGCAAGGACGCCGCCTCTTGGCCCGAGTTCTCCGAATACGACTGCTACGCCTGTCATCATGATCTGGCCGACCCCAGTTGGCGCCAGCAGCGCGGCTATGCGGGCGTTCGTCCCGGCCAACTTCCATGGAACAGTTGGTACTGGGCCGCGCCGGCCACTTCCCTGACGAAGGGGATGCCGCACGGCGCCGCCATGTCCGTTCCCAACGACCTCTTGACCATCCAGAAACTGATGGCGCAGCCGCTGCCGCCGACGAAGAAAATCGCCGCCAAGGCGATGGAACTGGCCGGCAACCTGCGGAATTGGGCCGCCGAGGTCGAAAACGCCTCGCTGTCCGACGCCGAACTCGTCAAACTGCTCGACGCCCTGTCCACCGAAGACCCTCTGGCCGACGGCAACTGGGACGCCGCCGCCCAGCGGTATTTGGGACTGTCGGCCGTAC
>JBOFFD010000140.1:0-3306 GCA_051648425.1 Planctomycetia bacterium | reverse complement strand
AGCGGCGCGTCTTTTCCGAGCCGAATGGTTGCGGCAACCGGACGCGCCGCGGCGGAAAGCGGCGGCTAACGAGGACAGTCCGACCGGAGTGGCGACGGCCCGCCGCGACGATTTCCGAAAGGACAACCGGATCGCCGATGGTCGTCCGCCAATTCTCGTTCGCCGGCTTTCTCATCAACCGATGCTCAAGAATGAGAAGGACGTTGCAATCAGAATGAGACAGCTTGATGTCTACTATATTCATCGACGACTTTCACTTTTCATTAAAAGTCGACCAACTAATAGTACACCGCTCGAAGTCGCCCGAATTGCTCATTCCGCGACCATGGACGCCTATTTATTAGGCTGTCAGTGCCTACCGACTCTCCGCCGCCGGCGCGGCGTCCGCCTTCACCTTCGTTTTTTCGGTCAGCAAATACGTCATCAGGTCGACGAACTCCGCCGCCGGCAACTGCTCCGCCACGCCCGCCGGCATCGGCGACAGCCGCGTCCGCCGCCTTTCCGCGATCTCGTCCTTCGACACCCGCACCTCCCGTCCCTCGGCGTCGGCCAGCACCACCACGTTTCCCTCCTCCCGCAGCAACAGGCCCGACAGCAGCCGACCGTCGGCCAGCGCCAGCAGCGTGGCGCGGAACGCCTGGTCGACGTTCCGGTTCGGGGCGAGCGTGTCTTCCAGCAGGCGCTCCAGGCCGCGCAGGCCGACGCCGTCGAGCTGCGGGCCGACCTTCCCCCCCTCGCCGCCGATCTGGTGACACTTGCCGCACGCCTTGACGAACACCGCCTTGCCCCGGCCGGCGTCGCCCTTTGTTTTCACGAAGCCGGCGCGGCGGTCGTCCAGCAGCCGCCGCAGCGTTTCGTCCTCGGCGGGCAGGTCGGCGGTAAGGCCCGCGAGCCGTTTCTCCAGATCGGGCGCCTTCGCGCCCGCCAGCCGCGCCCGCACTTGGACGTTCTGCAGCAGTAGCGGCGACGCCTTCCCCTCGCCCACCGCCGTCAACAACCGCTCGGCGCCCGCCGCCGTGCCGGCCAAACCGACCGCCAGCACTTGCGCGATCGGCGCCGGGGCGTAGCGCAGCACGCGGGCCGCCTCCGCGACCGCCGTCGGCCGACCCAGCCCCGCCAACAACTCGGCCGCCTTGCGACGGCGTTCGGGCGATTCATCGGGGTTTTCGACCGCCTGGGCCAAGAGCGGCGCCGCCTGATCGGGGTCGAGCAACGCCGCCGCCTCCCACGCCGCCGGTCGCAGGTTCGGCCAGGGCGTCGTCGGACCGGCCAGCGCCGCCAGCCGACGGGCGGTCGTTTCCCGCCGCAACCAGGCGCGGAGGTCGCGGACCAATTCGATCCCGTCGCCGACGGCCGATTCGTCGGTCGCGCCCAGCAGATCGGCCGCCAACGCGCCGGCCCATTCTTTCAGTTCGTTCGGGGCCGGCGACCGCCGTTCCGCCAGCGCGCGGGCCGTCGCCATGAGCGCCGCCCGCTGCTCGCCGACGCCCCGCTTCCGATGCAACATCACCACGCGCAGCACCGTCGGCAGGTCGTCGGCGTCCGCGTACCGAACGGCGTGACGCAGAAACTCGGCCGCCCGCGGTTCGTCGAGCCGGCGGCGCAGGAGGTCCGTCAGGAACCGGCTCGACTCCGCCGTCGGCAGCCCCAGGCAGACGTCGGCCACCCGCGCTTGCCGATCGTCCGGCAGTTCGGCGCCCAGCGCCGCCAGCCGGTTCGGAACGGCGACCGTCGCCCGCAACGCCAACCGAGCGGCATGCACGGTCTGCGCGTCGTCCGCCGGCAATCGGGAAAGCAGATCGAGAATCGGCCCGACGTTGCCCGCGCGGGGATGACGACCGAGCGCCTCGACGGCCGCCCGCCGGACGAAGCCGTCGGCGTCGGCCAGCGCCTCGCGCACCTTGCCTTCCAACGGCGAGACGTCGAACCCCCAGTCGGGTCGTTCCGCCAGCATTCGCAGGACGTGCACCCGCACCAACGGACTTTGGTCCGCCAGCAGCGCCACCGTGCGGTCGTCGTCCAATTCCCCCAACCGGGCCAGCACCCACAGCGCGTGCGCCCGTTGCACCGGGGGCGCGTTTGCGTCGTCGACGACCGCCCGCGCCGCACCGACGCCGACCTTGCCGCGCGCCACCAGTTGGTGCGTCGCCAGCACCCGAACCGTCAGGTTCGAGTCGGCCAGCGCCGCCATCAGCGTGGGGACGTCGGCCTTGGTCAAGTCGGCCGGCTTCGCGGTCGGACCGGCGTTCGCGCCGACGTAACTGATCCGCCAAAGCCTGCCCCGTTCCCGGTCGCGCCGCGGATGGTCCAGCGGCACTTCGTAGTGCCCGATGATGCAGTTGTAAAAGTCGGCCACGTACAGGGCGCCGTCTGGTCCCAGCTTCAGGTCGACCGGGCGGAACCACGGGTCGTCGCACGACAGGAAGTCGGCCGTCTCGATCCCCCGGTAAGTTCCGCCGGTCGCTTCCAGCCGGTCGGTGTTGATCCGCCCCGTCACCGGGTTGCCGATGAACAGCGTCCGGCGGTACGCTTCGGGGAACTGCGTCGCCTCGTAAAAGACGATCCCCGCGATGCCGGTCGAGCCGTGGCTGTGCTCGATCACCGTCGGCCCGAAGCCCATGCCGTCGTCCGGCTTGCCGAAGCTGGGGTAGTACGCCCCGCGGAGAAGTTGGTAGGCGGGTTTGGAGTGGCAGTCGGCCGAGAAGAGGTGGCCGAGGTGGTCGAAGGTCAAGCCGAACGGATTCACTTGGCCCCAGGTGTACTGTTCCAGCGCCGAGCCGTCGGGCGCGAAGCGGTACGAGTTGCCGGATTGCATTTTCAGCGTCGAACCGCCGCCCGCCGGCGTGAGGGTCGATTCGTTGGCGAAGCCGTGGGTGGCGTAGACCCAACCGTCGATCCACCAGGTGAACGAGTTGGTCATGCCGTGGGTGTCGCGGAAGTCGAAGTCGCCCAGGAACGGGTCGCGGCGGTCGGACGTGCCGTCGCCGTCGGCGTCGACCAGCCGCCACACCTTCGGAATGGAGAAGACGAGCGCGCCGGCCTCGGGCGTCGCCAGCGGCAGGACGCCGATCGGGATGGTCAAACCGCCGCCGAAGACGGTGGGGCGGTCGGGGACGCCGTCGCCGTTCGAGTCGTGAAAGACGGCGACCACGTCCTTGGCGCCCGGCCCGTGGACGGGGTAGGGGTAGTCGGTCGACTGCGTCGCCCAAAGTCGGCCGGCGGCGTCGAAGTTGAGGTTCATCGGCTTGCGGACGTCCGGCTCGGCCGCCACCAGCTCGATGCGGAAGCCGGGCGGCAGGTGGAATT
>JBOFFD010000139.1:0-5518 GCA_051648425.1 Planctomycetia bacterium | reverse complement strand
ATTCGTCGATCACGTGCAGCCGACGGATCAGGACGCGCGGCTGAGGAAAGCGGCGGCTAACCACGGGACGGAATCAATAGTCCGGCAGCAGGAAGTAGCCGTTGCTGCGCGGGGGGAGGATCGGCAGGGTTTCTTCGCGGCCGGGGGCGCCGCCGGGCAGGGTCCGTTCGTGCGGCAGCAGGCGGACGTCGCGCAGGCTCGGTTCGTAGCGGGTCTTGTTTTTCAGGTTGAGGTACGACTTCGGTTGGCCCCGGCCGTCGACGACGATCGGCGCCGCCGGTTCGGTGGAGCGCCACCGCGAGAACATCGGCTTGCCGGCGTCGGCCGGGGTCGCTTGGACGGCCAGCGCGGCGAACAGGCCGGCGGCGAGGGTGGATTTCACGAGGTGCATGGCGGAGTTCCTTCCCGCGGCGCGCCGGAAGAAACATCCGGCGCCGAAGCGTCGTGCGGTCGAAGGAAACTGTTGCCTAAGAATCAGGGTCCGCAACCGCGTTCGGTCGATGAAGCGGCGGTTCACGGTCGATTCGCGTGGGGTGATGGCGGTTGCGAAAGGGAAGGGCGTCGCCGGAAAGTACGGCGTTGCGCGGGAGTTTGCTTGGTTCAACTCTTGTTCGAGGGCGGGGCGCCGGTGGCGAGGTACGGTTCCAATTTTTCCCGCAAGGTGGACCGCGCTCGCGACAGCAGCGACTTCACCGCCATCTCCGACTTGTTCATGATCTCGCCGATCTGGCGGTAGTTCATGTCCTCGAATTTGTTGAGCAGCACCGCCATCCGTTGCTCGTCGGGCAACAGTTGGACGGCTTGACGAACCGTCTCGGCCAGTTCGCCCTTGGCGAAGATGCGGCTGGGCAGTTGGCCGCTGGGGGCGTTCGCCAACTGTTCGAGTGGCCGGGCGCCCAGGGGGCCGGAGTCGTTGGCGGCCACTTGGCCGGCGTGCTTCCGTTTGCGGTCGCGGATCGCGTTCAAGGCCAGGTTGTTGGCGATGGTGAACAGCCAGGTCGAAAACCGCGCCTGCGGGATGTAGCCTTTACGCGACCGGTAGATGCGCAAAAAGACTTCCTGGGCCAAATCCTCGGCGTCGTCGAGGTCGCCGACCACGTGATACAGCACCTGAACGAGCCGACGTTGATACCGCTCGACGATGTCGGCGAAGGCGCCCGCCTTTTCCGCCTGCACCTGCAGCATCAGTTGAACGTCGGGGTCGTCGGACCATTCCTGACCCGGAGCGGACGGGGCCGGCGTCGGCGAGGCGGCTCCGGTCGCTCGATCGGGGCCTCGTTCGTCCCGTGGTTGTCCGCCGCGAACTGCCGCCACCCGAAACCCTCCCGAACCCCGATCGCTCTCGCGGCGACCGGCGCGACCACTCTATTGCAGGACGACCAGGGCTTCCTGCTCGGCGGCCGCCGTTCGACGAAGCTGCCCGCAGGCGGCGTTGATCGACGCGCCTTTTCGCTTGCGAGTCTTCACCGCGAAGCCGGCCGACCGAAGAATCAGCGCGAACTCGGCGCACCGCTCGGCCGTCGGCGTTCCCCACGGCAGCCCCGCCACCGGGTTGTATGGTATCAAATTAATCATGGCGTCGCGGCCTGCCAACAGCGCCGCCAATTCGACCGCGTGTTCCGGATGGTCGTTCACGTCCTGCAACATCACGTACTCGAACGTCACCTGCCGACCCGTCTTCGACCGGTACTCGTCGGACGCCGCCAGCAGTTCGTCGAGGTCGATCTTTTCCGCGGTCGGCACGATCCGCCGCCGCACTTCCGGGTTCGGCGCGTGCAGCGACACTGCCAGGTGGTACGGCTTGCCGACCGCCGCCAGCTCCCGAATCTTGTTCGGCAGCCCCACCGTCGACACCGTAATGTGGCGGGCGCCGATGCCAAGCCCGTCCTTCGACGACGCGAATTCCAACACCGGCAGCAGGTTCGCCAGGTTCAGCATCGGTTCGCCCATCCCCATGACGACGATGTGCGACAGCCGTTCCGTCTTCGGCAGCAGGTTGCGAAGCAGTACCAGCTCCTCGATCATTTCCCACGAGTGAAGGTTGCGTTCGACGCCGTTGAGGCCGCTGGCGCAGAAGACGCACCCCATCGCGCAGCCGACCTGCGTGGACAGGCAGACGGTCCGCCGCTCGTCTTCCTTCAGCAGCACGCACTCGATGGTTTGGCCGTCGACCAATTGCACCAACAGTTTTTCGGTGGTGTCGGAATCGTGCGACGCGCGATGAATCCGTGAGCCGAAGACGGTCACCTCGGCCGCCAGTTTCTCGCGCAGACGCAGCGGCAGCGCGGTCGCGGCGTGGAAATCGGAAATGCGCTGGGTGACGACCGCCTGCCGCAACTGCTTTGAACGATACGGCGGCTCGCCCAGTTCCGCGCACCAGGCGGCCCACTCGTCCGCCGAGAGGCTGAAAAACGGCTTTTTTACCACGGGCGTTTCCGCGGCGTCGCTGAATGTCGTCATGATGTCGGAGATTGTATGCGGTCGACCCGCACCGACCATTTCGATCCGCCGCGACCGCCGACCGTCTCGAATTTCCGCTTGCGGCGAACCAAGGTCGCGGGCATAGGCTGACGGCAGCGGCGACGATTTCCGCGGACGAGGGGTCGGTGGTTCGATGTTCCAGAAACTCAAAGCCGGCTTGTTCGGCGCGGGCGACCCTTCCCTAGTGCTGGCCGCCGTCGCCACGGTCGCCTACTACGTCGTCGTGCTGCAACCGGCCTTTCACGGTACCATTTTGCAGAAGTATTCGACGGAACATCCGGTCGACTACGTCATCGTCGCCTTGCTGTTCTGGGGTCTCATCGACCTCGTCATGAAACTAACGGCTTTTCCAAGGGAAATGCTGGCGCAGCGCGAAAAATGGCTGCCGCCGCGCGCCGGCCGGCTGCCGATCGCGCAGGCGGCGGCGCTGTTGGAAGCGGTTCGGTCGAAACCGCGGCGGCTGCTGGAAACGCGCATCGGTCGGCGGGTGGCCGACGGCCTGGAGTACGTCGTCGAAACTGGTTCGGTCGACGACCTGCGCGACCATTTGCAGTACCTTTCCGACCAAGACCGCGAGCAAACGCACGCCCGCTACACGCTGGCCCGCTTCGTCATCATGGTGACGCCGATCCTGGGATTCCTCGGCACGGTCGTCCACTTCGGCACCGCGCTCAGCGGGATTTCGTTCGACGACATGGCCGAAAAACTGCCGCACGTGGTTTCGGAAATGGGCGAGGCGTTCAACACAACGACGGTGGCCCTGGCCGCCGCCATGACCATGATGTTCGGCCTCTTCATGGTCGAACGGATGGAGCATCGGCTCGACGGCTTCAACGACCACTACCTAGAACGCGAACTGCTGAACCGGTTCGAGACGAAGAACCACAGCCTGTCGCCGTTCCTGTCCGTCGTGCAGACGGCGAACGACCAGGCGTTGGCCGTCATCGCCGCGACGCTCGATCGGCAGGTCGCCGCCTGGTCGCAGTCGTTTGAAACGCTGTTCCGCCGGTTCGACGATCGGCAACGGCACGAGTCGGCCGCGTGGGCGGGGGCTCTCGAGGCGTTGCAGCAGCACCACCAGACCCTGGAGGCCGGCCGCGACGACCGGCTGGCGCAGGCGTTGGCTCTCATGGAAGGCCGGCAGAACCTGCACTTGGCCCACCTGGAGACGGCGCTCGAGGGGGTCGGCTCGCTGAAGAGCGACTTGCAAGACCTTGGCAAGACGTTGACGCGCGTCTTCCAAGACGAAGGCCGGCTGGTCGAACTGCAACACGCCCTCAGCGACAACCTGCGCGTCTTACACGAAACCCGTCACATCGACGACGCGATGCACGGCCTGACGGCCGCCATCCACCTTCTGACGTCGCGCCACCGCGGCGGCGGCGTCTCCGAAGCGGCATAGAAACCGCCGCCGGGCGCGATCATTTTTTCTCTTCGATCCGATACAAATGCGTGTCGCTTCGCAAGAATAAGACGTCGCCGACGACCGCGGGGGAATTCATAATCCGGCCGTCGATCTTGTTGACGGCGGCTTCAGTGTAAGACTTCGGGTCGGCCTTCACGATGGTCGTCTTGCCGTCTTCGGCGAAGAAGTAGACCAGCCCGGCGGCGGCGATCGGCGACGCCCAAAACTGCGCGCCGATGCGCTGCGTCCAACACTGTTCGCCGGTGGCGGCGTCGATGCACGAGGCCACCCCGTTGTCGGCCACCATGTAGATCGAACCGGCGACGTACAGCGGCGACGAGTTGGCCGGGACGCCCTTGGTGTATTTCCAAACCACGTTGCTCGTGGTGAGATCGCCTCGGCCGCCCGGTTTCACCGCCCACAACTGGGGTTTCACGAACCCGGTGGAAAAATAAATCACGCCGTCGGCGTAGACCGGCCGGGGAACGTTCGAGAACCCCGACGCCTCCACTCGCCACAGTTCCTTGCCGTCGGCGGGGGCGTAGGCCACCAGGCGGTCGGCTCCGGCGCTGACGAGCTGTTCCTCTCCCGCGACGTCGATCACGAGCGGCGTCGAATACGCTTTGCGCTTGTCGGGGTTTTCGGAAATCTTGCCCGTGCGCGGGGCCTTCCAGGCGACCTTGCCGGTCTTCTTATCCAGCGCGGCGACGTACTGGACGTCCATCCCGTCGCAGTTGAAAATCATGAAGTCGCCCCATGCGATCGCCGAGCTTCCCGGTCCTTCCTTATGGTCGAGCGGCAAGCCGGTGTTCGTCCATAAGACTTCCCCGGTCGCGGCGTCGACGCAGCCGGCCCCCGACGTTCCATAGTAGACGTACAGCCGGCCGTCGCTTAAGACCGGCGTCGGCGACGCATGGCTGTTCACGGCGTTGATCGGCGGCGGCGTTTCGGTGTGAATCACTTCCACGTCGAAGACGATCTTGCCCGTCGTCTGCTCGACGCACCAGGCACGCAGCGATCGGCCGTCTTGCAACGCCGACGTGCCGTAGACGCGGCCGCCGCCGGCGACCGGACACGACCAGCCGCGGCCGGGAACGGCGGTCTTCCAGACGACGTTCTTCGTTTCGCTCCAAAGCGTAGGCGGGGCGCCGGCGGCATGCCCTTGACCGGTCGGACCGCGGAACTGCGGCCATTCTTCGGGCGCGGTGTCGGCTATCGCGTAAGAAAGCGACGTCAGAGCCGCCCACAAGGCCAACAAGGTTGTGAGCGGACGGAATCGGCGCGAAGCTGAATTCATCGGAGAACCTCAAGGCGTCGGTGCGGTCGGCATGGCGCCGGCGCGGCGACGCCTTGAAGGATGGAAAGGGCCGGGGAGGGCTTTGATTTTAGAACAGGTCGGACTTGCGCACCGCTTCGAGCGACGCGCGGGTGGCTTCGTCGGAACGGCCGCCGGCCGGGCTGTATTCGCCGCCGACGAGCCCCTTCCAACCCAGCTTGGCGATTTCCTTGAACACGTTCACGTAGTTGATTTCGCCGGTGAACGGTTCATGCCGGCCGGGGTGGTCGCCGAACTGGAAGTACGCGATCTCGTCGTAGTACTTCTTAATGTTCAGAATCAGGTTGCCTTCGCTG
>JBOFFD010000138.1:0-2016 GCA_051648425.1 Planctomycetia bacterium | reverse complement strand
ACGGGTGGGGTTGGTAGGAATCCCCCAATTTGACGTGACTTTCCGTTCTTTTCCAAAAGGGGCATTCAACCGAACTTCGCGGACTTCCGATGAGGATGTTGGGAAGCGGTTCAGTCGACGATCGGGGGATCGCCGGGCGGACCACGTCCCGGCGTAGGAGGCTCCTATGGACGTCGCATGGATGATGGCGGCGGCGACGGCCGGCGTGGTGTTGGTGCTGGTGATCCTGTCGGTCGGGGCGACTCGCGTCGACGACTGGCTGCCCGAGGCGTGTACGCTGGCGGGGTCGCACCGACGGTTGAGCCGCCACAGTCGGGTGAGCTGGTTTGAAGACGGCCCGCTGCCGATGCCGGTGGTGACCACGGAAATGGATTCGACGCCGGGCAAGTCGGGACCGAAGCCGGACGGCACGACCGTCGCGGTCTTCACCACCGCCGACTACCGCGACGCCGGCTAGCGTCGCTGCAAGGCCGCTGGTGCAACGTGGGATCGGCGGCTCGCCGGTCCGAACCGGTGGGAAGCCGGTTCCAGCAGTTTCGGTACTTCACGCCTTCGCCGCAAACACCGTACCTTCCTCAACCTTCAGCAGGCGAGTGCGGCCGGCGGGTGCGGAATCACTACACTTGAAGCGGACGACGGTCGGCGCGGGTGGACGGCGCGCCGCGGCTCCGCACCCCTGGACGCGCACCTTCATGACGGAAATCGCCACCCCCGTGGAAACCGGTCGGCCGGTTGGCGACGCCGCCCGCCGCCTGCTGGACGGTCTTCGCGCCATCGTCGGACCTGACGGCGTCTTGACCACCGAATGCGACCGCATGGTCTATGAGTGCGACGGCTACGTCGTCGAGAAGAAACTCCCCGACGTCGTCGTGCTGCCCACCAACCGCGACCAAGTCGTCGCCCTCGTTAAACTCTGCGGCGAACTCGACGTGCCGTTCGTGCCGCGCGGCGCCGGCACCAGCCTTTCCGGCGGCACCATCCCCGTCGGCGGCGGCGTGATGATCACCCTCACCCGCATGAAACGCATCCTGGAAATCGACCTCCGCAATCGGTACGCGGTCGTTGAGCCGGGCGTCGTCAACCTCTGGCTCACCAACCGCCTCGTCGACACCGGCTTTCATTACGCCCCCGACCCGTCCAGCCAGGGGGCGTGCACCATCGGCGGCAACGTCGCCACCAACTCCGGCGGCCCGCACACGCTGAAATACGGCGTCACCGTCAACCACGTGCTGGGGGCCGAGTTCGTGCTGCCCGACGGCGACGTCGTCCAGTTCGGCGGCCCGACGGAAGATTCCCCCGGTTACGACTTGACGGGCTTGGCGGTCGGTTCGGAAGGCACCTTCGGCATCTGTACGAAGGTGTGGGTCCGCATCACCCCCAATCCGCAGGCCGTTCGCACCATGCTCGGCGTCTTCGAGACCGTCGACGACTGCTCGAAGGCGATCAGCGAAATCATCGCGGCGGGGATCGTGCCGGCGGCGCTGGAGATGATGGACAACCTCATCGTCCGCGCCTTGGAAGAGGCTTTCAAGTTCGGCTTCCCGCTCGACGCCGCCGCCGTGCTGATTATGGAAGTCGACGGCCTTGAAGCCGGCATCGACGACGCCGCCGCCCGCGTCGCCGCCATTGCGTCGGCCAACGGCGCCCGCGAGGTCCGCACCGCGCGCGACGAAGCCGAACGGCAGCTCCTTTGGAAGTGCCGCAAGAAGGCGTTCGGCGCCATCGGTCGGCTCAGCCCCAGCTACTGCTGCCAAGACGGCGTCGTGCCGCGCAGCAAACTGCCCGAAATCCTTCGCTTCATCGCCGAGTGCGAGAAACGCCACGGCCTGCGCATCGCCAACGTCTTCCACGCCGGCGACGGCAACATCCACCCGATCCTGCTTTTCGACGAACGCAACCCCGAAGAGTTGGAACGAGTGGTGGCCGCCAGCCACGACATCCTGGCGAAGTGCATCGAACTCGGCGGCAGCGTGACCGGCGAACACGGCATCGGCGTCGAAAAGATCGCGTTCATGG
>JBOFFD010000137.1:0-1547 GCA_051648425.1 Planctomycetia bacterium | reverse complement strand
CCAGCCGCCGCAAACTCCTACCGCTGCTGCTGCGCCGCCGCCTGCAACTGCCGCTTGGCCCCGACGCCACGCTGAAGGAAACCTTGGAGGCGATCGCCTGCCGCGAACTCGGCTTCCCCGACGAAACCTCGCTCAAGTCGGTGATGAACCGCGTTCTAAGCCGCCGCCTGGACGCCGACGAACCGCTGCCGTCCGCCGTTCTGGAACGAGAGCTGCCGAAGGTGGAATTAGAGGCGCTGCGCGGCGACGTCGAGTCGATGCGCGCCGCCCTGCTGCACGATTGGATCGTGAACGCCCCGAAACGGGCGGCGCAACTGGCCGCCTCGGAACGCTCGCGCGGCGCCTTCGTCGCGCCGCCGGACCCGTTCGATCTGACGGCGTTCGCGCACACCGTCACGGCGGCCGCGCGAAACAGTAAGACGGGCCGTTTCGGCGACCACCGGGTCTTCATCAACCATGTTTACGACGCCCTGCGCGACGAACGGGCCTTTGAAGACATGACGCTCGCCGCGTTTAAGAACCGGCTGGTCGAGGCGGCGACCGCGAAGTTGATCCGGTTCGCTCGGGCCGACGCCGTTCAGACCATGAACGAACGCGACGTCCGCGACTCAATGACGGACTACGACGGCGACGCCTTTCACTTCCTGCTGCTTGAAAAGGACGCCCGATGACCGCGGAGCGCCGCGGAAAGCGGCGGCTGACGAAGACCTCCGTCATCGTTCGCAGGTGAAAAAATCCATCCGACGCGCAACAACGAAATCGTAAGACCACGCCCGTCGGGCGATCCATAGTAAGAAAGCCGTCGCACCGAATGACACGCACCGTTTCTGAAAGCGTTCTGGACTCCGCCGCCGCCGTCTACGCCGTCGAGACCAAGGCCGACGGCCCCGACGGTTCGCTGCCGCTCACCCATGAGATGCTGCTGCACTGGCCGTCGGGCGACCTGTTCGGCCTGTCGCAGAACGCCGGCATGGGGTGGACGCCGAGCGAAGTCGCGCGCAAGCAGTTCTTAATCCTAAGTACGCAGGGCGGCATTCGCGCGCCCGACGGATCGCCGGTCGCGCTGGGGTATCACACCGGGCATTGGGAAGTCGGCCTTCTCATGGAAGAGGCGGCCGGCGCCATCCGCGCCCAGGACGGCCTGCCGTTCGCCGGCTTCGTCAGCGACCCGTGCGACGGCCGAACGCAAGGCACCGTCGGCATGATGGACAGTCTGCCGTACCGCAACGACGCCGCGATAGTGCTGCGGCGGTTGATCCGTTCGCTGCCGCAGCGGCGCGGCGTGGTCGGCGTGGCGACGTGCGACAAAGGGCTGCCCGCGATGATGATGGCGCTGGCCGGCTGCCCGACGCTGCCCAGCGTGCTGGTGCCGGGGGGCGTGACGCTGCCGCCGCGCGACGGTGAGGACGCGGGTAAGATTCAGACGGTGGGCGCCCGGTACGCGCACGGACGGATCACGCTGCAAGAGGCGGCCGACCTGGGGTGTAAGGCGTGCGCGTCGCCGGGGGGCGGGTGTCAATTCCTTGGCACCGCGGCGACCGCGCAGG
>JBOFFD010000136.1:0-2252 GCA_051648425.1 Planctomycetia bacterium | reverse complement strand
GCAAGGCCGCCCCCGGCTACGTCAAGGCGAAGATGATCGTTCGGTTGGTGCATCAGATCGCCGACGTCGTCAACCGCGACCCGCGCGTCCACAGTCTGATTAAGATCGTCTTCCTGCCCGACTACCGCGCCACCCTCGCCGAGCGCATCATACCGGCCGCCGATCTCAGCGAGCAGATTTCGACCGCCGGCACAGAGGCTTCCGGCACCGGCAACATGAAGTTCGCGATGAACGGCGCGTTGACCATCGGCACGCTGGACGGCGCCAACATTGAAATCCGCGAAGAGGTGGGGGACGACAACTTCTTCATCTTCGGCCGGAACGTCGAACAGATTCTGGAGCTGCGCGACCGCGGCTCGCACCCTTGGGAATTCTATCAGGCCAGCGCCGCGGTGCGCCGCATCTTAGACGCTTTCCGGGGCGACCGCTTCTGTCCCGGCGACCCTGGCGCGCTGGCGTGGGTCTTCACCGACCTCGTCGAGAAGTGGGATCCCTATTTCCACCTCGCCGACCTCGATTCTTACTTGAAAGCGCACGCGGCGGTCGACGAGCTGTACATCGACCCCCGGGCCTGGGCGAAGAAGGCGGTCCTGAACGTGGCGCGCATCGGAAAGTTCTCCAGCGACCGAACGATCATGGAATACGCCCGCGACCTCTGGCACGTCGCCCCGGTGCTGTAAGAGATTCAGGGGTTTTCGTTAGCCGGCCGAGTCGCAGACTTCTGAATTAGTCGGCGTAGACGAATTCGTTGGTGTTGAAGAGCAGCAGGCAGAACGACGCCAGGGCGCTGCGTTCGGGGGTTGGTTTCAGCGGAGCGGGAACGGACGGCGGCGGCGGCGTGAAGTCGGCCGCGACAGTTCCGCCGGGGGTCGTCGCCTTGAGACCGCGCACCGACGCCGACGCCATGTAAGTGCGCAGACCGAGCCGGCCGGCCGGCGGTGGGTTCGCCGCCGTGTGGTCGATCACCGGCTTCTCGGAGTGGTCGACGTAGATGCGGACGCGGTTCTTTTCGATCTTCGCCCGCACCGAACGCCACTTGCCGAGGCCGAAGTCGAACGGCGCCGCCGCCAGTTCGCGCCAGTCGTTGCGGTGGACGCCCAGGCGGATCGCATCTTTCGTGACGTTGACGTTGTAGGCGGTCAGGCCGTCGCCGCCGTCGTTCGGCTTGTCGGCCCGCAGCAACAGGCCGACGTCGCCTTGGGGAGCGTTGAGCCGGACCTCGGCTTCCACGGCGCCGTCGGCGAAGCGCGGCGCGGCCGGGCCGTCCCAGAACACTTTGCCGCCGGTGGTGGGTGTCGAAGAAAAGACGCCGGCGGCGGCCGACCACCCGCCGCCCCACCCGGTCCAGCCGACGGGCAGACCGGTCGTTTCCGGGTCGGTCGGCGCGGTCGCCACGTCGAGCGGACGGCCGTCGACCGTCGCCACCAGCGGGTCGAAACTGGCGGCCGCCCCCCAACACCGCACGCCCAGCCGACCAACGCCGTCCAGCGGTTGCGGATCGACGACGTCCACCGTGAGGGCGTCGTTCCACCAGACGCGCAGCCGGCCGCCGACGAGGTCCACCTTCAAGCGGTTCGGCGCCACGAACGCGATCTTCGTCGGTTTGACGGCCAGATCGTCGACTTTGCCGCCATACCGGCGGACGACCACTGCTTGGTCGCGCGGACTGACGCACACCTCGTAGCCGCGGAAGTCGTCGCCGACGGCGGTCGCCCGCAGCAGCAGCGAGGCGAACTCGGCGGCGTTCTCCATCGTGAGGTTGGTTTCGACGGACCAGTCGGCGGCGGGCCGACCGCGCCACAGCGCGAACGGTTCGCGGTGCTTGTCGAGGGTGACGATCCCCTCGTAGGCGCCGCCCCACCGACCAGTGTAGTAGCTCCAGCCGTCGGTCGGCCCCAGCAGGTAGTCGGTCGGCTTCAGGTGGTTTCGGTAGGCGATGCTGAGCGACTGCGGGACGTCGGCGGCGAACGTCAGCCGCCGTGACTGCGCCCGCAGCGCCGCCGCCTGCCGGTTAAGGAACGTAACGCCGGCGGCCTGCTCGGCCGAGGTCGGCAGTCGGCCCAACGCCAACTGGTAGGCGCGGTCGATCCGTTTCACTGGATCGGCGCCGGCGTCCTTCTCCAACCGCTCGGCGAAGGCGGCCGCCTGTTCCTGCTGGAAAGGGTCGTTCAGCAGCATGAGGGCCTGCGGGGCGACGGTGGTGGTCTGTCGTTCGGTGAGGGGCGCCGCCACGTTGACGTAGTCGAAGCCTT
>JBOFFD010000135.1:0-11615 GCA_051648425.1 Planctomycetia bacterium | reverse complement strand
CAAGATTGGCAGTTCGCCCGCAGCGAACGGCAGCCCTCGGTCGACGAGCTGAAGCGGATTCTTCAGGAATCGTACCGGGCCATCGGCAAGCCGATGGAGACGCGGTCGCTGTACATGCCGGCCGAGGAGCCGGCGGCGGCGGTCGTCCCGGCGGAGCAGACCGTCCAGCACTACACCCCCGCGGAGACGACGGTCGCGCCGTCGTTCCAGATGTTGTCGCCGACCTACCGGATGCAGGCGCCGTCGTACTGCCCGAATTGCGTGCGCCGCCGCTGATTTATCCTTCGTCCGCCATTCAAGCGCCGCCGTAACCCCCGGCGGCGCGACGTTCACCATTACTCGACGGCGTCGACCCCCGCCGTCGTCCACTCGGCTGCGGCTTGGGGCGGTTCCGTTTCGACGGGCGCCGAGCATCCACCAGCTTCCGAACCCGACGCGACGCCCAGGTTTTGCTGCATCCGCTCCATGAGCCGCCACGCGGCGAGATAGTCTTCCTCCGCAATGCCCGCCAGCGCCCGTTCGCGCACCCGGTGAACGCAGGCCATCATCTTTTCCCAGACCGGTTCGACCTGCTCGGTCGCGCGGATGATCTTCTTGCGGCGGTCGGCGACGCACGGCTGGCGTCGAATCCAGCCGTCGCGCTCCATGCGGTCGAGCACGCCGACCAACGTCGCGCTTTCAATCCCCAAACGGTCGGCGATGCCGCCGAGCGAAGCGTCGCCGTGGGTCAACGCCAAGCAGGCCAACACCTGGAATTGACGGTACGTGACCCCTTGGGCGCGCAATTCGTCGTTGATCGCGTTCTGCATAACGTGCGACGTGTTGCAGATCATGTAGCCGATGCTTTGATCGAAATCGTGTTCCATCATCGTTTTGCGAACATCCCTCGGTCGCCGCCGGCATGGGCCGCCTACATAGGATGCAATCGTCCTTCACCGCTGCAGCGCCGCCTTCACAACGCAGGCACTGCGGCGTCCAGATCGACCGGACCCGTTCATAAACTGTATCATGATAGGTCGGTCGGGAAAATTGAAATCGTCGGCAATCGTTTTTCCATCAATGCCATCCTACGAAACGGAACCAACCGTCTCGTGGACCGCCCGCCGCCCGCTCTCGACGACCG
Organism: Planctomycetia bacterium; assembly: GCA_051648425.1. Lineage (GTDB taxonomy): Bacteria > Planctomycetota > Planctomycetia > Kolteriales > Kolteriaceae > JBOFFD01. The sequence goes on along the minus strand of JBOFFD010000135.1, from coordinate 10,492 downwards.
CCCGTTTCAGCGACGTCCAACGCGGACCGTCCACGATCCCCTGGTTGACCTCGATTTCCACCCCGATGTAGCTTTCGGGGTCGAAGCATGTTCGTAGGGAAGTCGTGAGGCCGTCGTCCGCGCCCAGGTACGGCTGGTTGTCGCGGACGCGCGGCGACCACGGATCGGCCTCCAACAAGGCGCGCCAACGTTGGCAGAAGTCGACTTCGCCCGGCCGGGCGGGGTCGAAGAGCAGGCCGACGTCCAACGGGCGAACGGCGCCGTTCCAGACCGGCGTGAAGGAATGGACCGAGACGTGGACGACCCGGAATCCTCGCGCGATCTGGTCCGCGACCGTCGTCGTCACGGCGGCGCGGTACGGTTCATAGTACCGCCGCAGAATCTCCCGCCGAACGCCGTCGTCGAGCGGACGGCTGTATTCCGAAAAAAGGTCGGGGGCGGCGGGGGAGCGGTTCAACTCAACCAGCAGTCGGGTGACGGTTCCGAAATGAAGCGGCGCGCCCGCGGCGGCGGACCATTCCCGGGCCAACTCCAACGCCCCCGGATCCCAGCCGCGGTGCGACGCCCGCACCGCGTCGGCCCCGGTGAACAGCTCGGCGTACTCGGCTGGTACCTCGTTGCCGCCGTGTTCGCAGGTCAACAGAAGCGCCGGCGGGCGACGGCCGTCGGTCGCTGTCACGACCGTTCCGGCTTAGGATGGCGGGTCATCAAGTCGGCGACCGCCTGGCGGGGGTCTTTCTGCTCGAACAAGACTTGGTGGACTTCGTGCGTCACCGGCATGTCGATCGACCGACGGGCGGCCAGTTCAAGAACGCTGCGGGTGGTCCAGACGCCCTCGGCGACCTGACGCATGTCGGCCAGTACGTCGACCAACTTCTCGCCGCGACCGATCCGCTCGCCGACATACCGATTCCGGCCGTGCCGACTGCAACAGGTGGTAATGAGGTCGCCGAAGCCGGCGAGGCCGTAGAATGTTTCCCACTGGGCGCCCATTTCGACGCCGAAGCGCACCATCTCGACCAACCCGCGCGTCATAAGCGCCGCCTTGGCGTTGTCGCCCAATCCTAGACCGTCGGAGACGCCTGCCGCCAGCGCGATGACGTTCTTCAGCGCCCCGGCCAGCTCAACGCCCAACAGGTCGGGGGACGTGTAGACGCGGAAGCGGTCGGTCGAAAACCAGTGCTGAACGGCTTCGGCGGCGTCGGCGTCGGTGCCGGCGGCCGCCACGCTGGCGGGCAGGCCGCGGACGATTTCTTCGGCGTGACTGGGTCCGCTCAGAGCGACGAAGCGGCGGGGGCCGAGCGCGTCGGCGACGATCTCGCTGGGTCGGCGAAGGGTTTCCTGCTCGATCCCTTTCACCACGCTGACGACGATGGCGTCGCTCGGCCAGCGGTCGGACAACCGCCGCAGGGTTTCACCGAGATAAAGAGTGGGGATGGCGATCACCACGCCCGCCAACGGCCGATCGTCGTGATGCGCGAGGGCGGCGGCGAAGTCGTCGGTGAAAAGAAGGGAGCCAGGAAGATCGACCCCCGGCAGATACCGATCATTGCGTCCGGTTCGAGAAACGTCGCGGGCCTGTTGGGCCGAGGGGCACCATACCGCCGCCTTCGCGCCGGCTTGGCCGGCCAGCAGTACGGCGCACGCCGTCCCCATCGCTCCACTGCCCAAAACGACGAACCGATCGACCGATTCAACCACCAGCAGCCTCATCCCAGGCAAGACCCGCGAACCACGCCGCCGTATTGGAGTTCGACGGCCGAGCAACTTTTGCTTTCGCGCCGAGGCGCAAAGCACTCGGCGCGTCCGGCGAAAAGCTTACTCGTCGAAGAACTTGCTCGCCTTCTTTTTGGCCGCCGGCTTCGGTTCGTCGTCGGTCGGCTTGGGGTCCGGTTTCTCTTCGGCCTTCATGTCGTCGTCGGCTTTCGGGGCGTCGTCGGCCTTCATGTCGTCCGACTTCATGTCGGCGGACTTCTTCTCTTCGTCGCCGTCGAAGAATCCACCTTTCTTCGCCGCCTTCTTCTCGGCCGCCGGTTTCTTTTCGACCGGCTCTTCCACCTCGCCGGGCGCCGGCGGCATCTTTTGCGGATGAAGGTACGGCTCCACGTTTGCCTTTTCATGCAGGCAGACGATCAAGCCGTTGGCCGAGCCGACGTACACCCGATCGTTGACCGGGTTGTCGGTCGACAGCGTGAATTCCGGCATCGCCAGTTCACTCAGCATTCGGCCATCATTGCGGGTCAGAATGAGAAGCGAGTTCCGTTCGTCGGCGGCATACACGCGGTCCTTGCTAACGCCGAGCACCCGCCGCGGCCGGTCGCTCTTCCACGAGACGACGCCGTCGGCGTTGCGAAGGCTGTACAGGCCGCCGTTTTCCGGCGTAACGAACACGTCTTCCAAGAACGGAATCGGCTTTGAACGGACCGGCAGGCCGGCGATGAACTTCCACGCCGCCGTCCCCGTCCGCAGGTTGACGGCGTACAGGTAGTAGTTTTCCGTCGCCACGTACAACATCGGCTCGAAGACCGCCACCGGCGCCGTCACCGTCGAATAGGTGTAGAAGCGGTAGAACAGTTTGCGGGAGTTGAGAACGGCTGCGTGCAGCACGCCGTTTTCACCCATGAAACAGACGCGGTCTTTCAAGACGATCGGCGGATTGTCGAGCCGCGAGCCGACGTCGTAGTACCAACCGACCGGAATCGACGAAAACTTGCGGCGGAACTCCTCCTTGAGGGCCATGGCGTAAAGGCGGTCGTCGGCGAGTTGAACGTAGACGAAGTTGTCGTTCGCCGCGGGGCTGGAAGTCGCCATCGTCGGCAGTTTCTTCGTCCAGTTGATCCGGCCGGTCGCTCGGTCGATCTGCTGCAAGGAATCGTCGGCGGTGACGTAGATGAACTTCCCGACGACCGACGGCGGAAAGACCAGTTTGGCTTTGGCGCCGACGGTGGTCGTCCACTTCTTTTCGCCGGTTTCGGCGTCCATGCAGTGGAGAAGCCCCTGGTCGGATTCCGCGAACAACAGGCCGTCGCGCATCAGCATCGTCTTGATCGATTCGCGGCGCTCCTGCAACGGCAGTTGGTTGTACCACCGCCGGGTCAGGCCGAGCTTGTCGAGCTCCAACTTGTCGGGGACGCCGATGGAACCGGGCGCCCGCGACGACTGCGCCAGCGCGGCCGACGGAACCACCGAGGGCGTCGCCGCCGAAGAGACCACTCCCGCCAGCAGCGCCGCCAGCAGCCGTCCCGAAGTTTCAAACCGTTGGCGTTGCATGAATCCCCTCGAGGCCGTTGCCTGAATCGTCCGTTGCTCGACCGACGCACCTAACGTTTATGGTACCACGCGACAGCCGGTCGGACATTCGCAACCTTGAGCGAATCCGAAGAATGTCGACGACCGACCGCACCGTGCGTAGGCAATGAAGCGGCCGCGCCGACGACGGCGACCTGAGCGATCAAGGCGGAATTGTCGAAACCAGGCTGGTCTACGGCGCGGCCAACGTCTCGTCGGCCGCCTCGGCAGTCAATTCGTCGATGCGCCGTCGCACGATCTTTTCGCCGGCTTCGCCGAGTTCGCCGTCCCATCGGTAGCGCACACGGCCTTGTTTGTCGACGAGGTACACCGCCGGCCAGTAGCGGTTTTCCCACGCCTTCCAGTTGGTCCATTGGTTGTCGACCGCGATAGGGAACTCGAGTTTGTTTTTGACCGCCGCCGCCTTTACCGCGTCGATCTTCGCTTCGCCGGCGAACTCCGGCGTATGAATGCCGACCATCACCAACTGTTTTCCCTTGTAATCCGCGGCGAGGTTTCGATAGTGGGGATAGTTGTGGATGCAGTTGATGCAGCCGTGCGTCCAAAAGTGGACGAGCACGACCTTCCCGCGCAGGTCCGCGAGTTTCAACGGTTTCGTGTTGATCCAGGCGTCGACGGCGCGGAACTCTGGGGCCGTCTTCGGTTTCGTCGCGGCTTCCGGCCCCCCGGCCGTCAAGCACGCGACGGTTCCGAGCAGCCCCGCGAAAAGCAACGCCGCACGGCGGACGTAAAGTTGAATCGACATGGCTGTTCTCCCTAGTCAATGAATCGTCGACGGAACCCCGCTCCGCCGACCGGACGGCGAAACGTAATGAAGCAACCTGCGAAAACCGAAAAACCAAGGTCCAGCGACGCGGACGGTCGCGAGTCCGATACTCGCGATCGCCTTTTGGCCGCCGCGGAATTCCTGTTGCAGACCCGCGGCTATGACGGTTTCAGCTACGCCGATCTCGCCAAGGCGGTTGGCCTGCGGAAAGCGAGCATCCACCATCATTTTCCGACGAAGTCCGATCTGGGGATCGCGCTAATCGACCGGTTCGCCGCCGCCTGCCGACAGGCCCTGACGTCGCTCGACGCCGCCCACGACGACCCCCGCCGTCGGCTGGCCGGCTACGTCGCCATCTTTGAAGCGACCCTGGCCGACCGCAACCGCATGTGTCTTTGCGGCATTCTCGCCCTCAACCCCGCCGGCCTCTCCGACGCCATGAACCTCGCGCTGCGACAGGCGATCGCCCTTCACGAAACATGGTTGACGGCGACCATCGCCGCCGGCCAGAAGGGCGGCCTATTGCGCGGCGACGCCGATCCCGCGCCGCTGGCGGCTTCCTTCTTCGCCTGCCTCGAAGGCGCGATGCTGCTGTCACGGGTTCATGGCGACGCGGCGCGCTTCCAGCGGTCGGCCGAGGCCTTGTTGATTTCTTTAGCGACCCGCGTCGTCGCCTGACCGCGCCATCGGTCCGAACGTTTTTTCGACGATCAATTGATTTCTTCCGTGAAATACTCTACCAACTAGTAGATAGACAAGCAATGTCGGCCATCCGGTCGTCGGCGGCTCGTTCCTACTTTCATCCTCCGCGAGGTCGTCTATGCGTTCGTTTTCGGCTCTTTCACTGCTCGTCGTCACTTCCTTGACCTTTGGCGTCGGCTGCGCCCCGCCTGCTCCCACGAAGGCCGCCCCGGCTCCCGGCAAGATGGAACCCTCCGACAAGATGGAGGGTAAGATGGAAGGGAAAATGGAACCGGAGGGTAAGATGGAAGGGAAAATGGAGGGCAAGATGGAACCCGTCGGTAAAATGGAAGGCAAGATGGAGCCGAAGGCCGGCGGTAAGATGGAGCCGAAGGCCGACGGTAAGATGGAGCCGAAGGCCAAGTAAAGAGCATCGCACGCTCCGGCGCGAAGCCGCCGGTCTGAATGAATGCCGCCGCACTGCTTAGGAGTGTTTCATGCGCCTCGTCGAAAAACATTCCTTGCCGACCCGGATTTTCCACTGGGTCAACGTCGTCGCCCTCTCCGTCATGACGTGGAGCGGTCTAATGATCTACTGGGCGCAGGATCCGTATCAGATTCAGATCGGCGGCCGCGTTCTGTTCACCTTCTTCCCCGATTGGTTTTTTACCAATCGACTTTGGAGCCTCGACCATCGGCTGGCCCTCGGCATGGCGTGGCATTTCAGTTTCGCGTGGCTGTTCGGCGTCAACGGCCTGCTGTACGTCGCGCATTTGGTCTACAGCGGCGAATGGCGCGACTTGGTTCCCACGCCGAAGCATGTTCGGCAGGCGCTTCACGTCGTGTTTCACGACCTCGGTCTCACCCGGACTCCGCTGCCGCCCGGCAAGTTCAACGCCGCGCAGCGGTTCGCCTACACGGGCGTCGTTTTAATGGGCGCGGGGTCGGTCGTCACCGGGCTGGCCATCTACAAACCAATTCAACTTTCCTGGTTGACGAATCTCCTCGGCGGCTACCAGTACGCCCGCTGGGAGCATTTTACCTTGACCATCCTGTTCTTTCTCTTCCTGTGCGTACACTTGGCGCAGGTGGCCAAAGCCGGCTGGAACAACTTTCGTTCGATGGTGATCGGCGTGGAAGTCGCCGAAGAGGCGTCGCATGGCTGACTCGTCGGATAAGATCGTTTCACCGGAAGACGTCCGTAAGGCGCTGCGCCGCCGGTCGCGGCGCGGTTTCGCCGTCGCCGGGTTGGGAGCGGCCGCGGCGGTCGGCGGTCTGCGGTGGTTGGCGACGGCGGCAGACGCCGACGGCATTCCCTGGCCCCTCCGCAGAATGTTGCGGGCGAACGAATCGCTCGGTCGCACGTTGTTCAGCCCCGACGGCCTTGCGCCGACCTTCGACCCTGCGTGGGCGGCCGAGCCGAGAGTCAACGGACGTTACGGCTTGCGCGACGACGGCACCGGCGACGACCCGGCGACGTGGCGGCTGCGCGTCGTCGGCGCGGCCGGAGATCCCGCCGCCGTCGATTGGACCCTCGCCCAAGTCCGTGACCTACCGCGCGTCGAACACACGACCGAACTGAAGTGCATCGAGGGGTGGAGCCAAGTCGTCACGTGGGCCGGCGCGCCGTTCCGCGAGCTGGCGGCGCGCACCGGATTGGGGTCGCTCGCCGGTCGGCCGTATCCCGTCGACAAGCCGCCGGCCGACCTGCTGCCCTACGTCTCGCTCGAAACCCCCGACGGCGGCTACTACGTCGGCCTCGATCGGGCGGCCGCCCTGCATCCGCAGACCCTGCTCTGCTACGAAATGAACGGCGAATCGCTGACCGGCGGTCACGGCGCCCCGCTGCGACTGGTCGTCCCCGTCAAGTACGGCATCAAAAACATCAAGCGGATCGGCGTGGTCCGCTTCACCACCGACCGCCCGAAAGACTTCTGGGCTGAACGCGGTTACGACTGGTACGCCGGTCTGTAACTTCCCGGCCGACGCCTTTTGCCTCTTCCCATCCCTATACGGTGTGGTTCGGCGGGTCGCCCCGCTCGGCCACCGCCGTCGCCCGCGTTGAAACTCGACGAAAGCGGCGATCCGCCGAACTCTCCGCCCCTCGACGGCGTCCAAGGGAATGGCCGTTGGCGGACATGCGCGTTCGTTTCTGATATTCAAACGGGTGCTTTTTTATGACGCCGTCCGTCCGCGCGGCCCGCCGTGGTTTCGCGGAGGTCGACGTCGGCGGCAGACCGACGGAACGGGAAAGAGTCTGGACCATGGTACGCGCAACCTTCGCGATTCTTCTCGGATGGGCGGTTTCGTCGGTCGCACTCGGCGATTTCCTCGACAACGGCGTGACCGCGCGCCGCGGCGATTCGCTTCGCTTTCCTGAAAACACCGTACAGGCGTTCGACGCCGCCGTCGCCGCCGGCGTCGATTGGATTCAGCTCGACGTCCACCGTACGCGCGACGGTCGTTTGGTCGTCCACCACGACCGCACCACCGGCCGAGTCGGCGACCGCAACCTCGTCGTCCCCGACTCGACCTTCGGCGAGCTCTTGGCGGTAGACGTCGCCGCCGAGCTCCGCCGCCGCAACGGTGAAACGTTGCAACAACGGCCTCCCCACGCCATTCCTCTGCTTGAAAACGTGCTTCGGCGGACGATGCGGCAAGACCGATGCCGAGTTTCAATTCAACCGAAAATGGACTGCGTGGCCGACTGCGTCGCTCTGATCCGGCAAGTGAAGGCGGAGCGCTGGGTCGGTTTCAACGACGACGACCCGGCGCGGCTCATTGAAGTGAAACAACTGGCGCCGGAAATCCCCGTGTTTTGGGATCGCGGCGACGGCGACGTCGACGAAGACGTGTTTTTCGCCAAGCAGCACGGATTCGAGGCGCTTGTACTGAACGAAGTCGCCGTCACCCCCGAGAAAATCGCCAAAATTAAGTCGGCCGGCCTGAAAGTCGGGGCCTGGACCGTGAACGACCGGTCGGCGATGGAGCGATTCCTCGATTGGGGCGTCGATCGGCTGTACACCGACGACCCGCGCCTACTGCTCGCGCTGAAGGCGGGCCGCCGGTTTCACGGCGTCGCCTGCAATGATTCCTTCCGCTACCCGCTGCGCGGCGTCGGTTCCGACGGCGAACAGTCTCTTTTCTGGTGTTTCACCACGGCGTTGGCGAAAACCGATCTGAACGGAAACGTCGCCGTCCGCGTCCCCGTCCCCGAACGTCACGGCGGTTTCTGTCACGTCGATGGTCGGCTGTACGTCGCGGTCGATCTGAGCCGCTTCAACGACCAGGATCGCTCGGCCGATTCGTGGATCTACGTCTACGGCGGCGATACACTCGATTATCAACGGCGACACCGGCTGCCGGAAGTCGTCGGCGGCGCGTGGAGCGTGGCGTTCGACGGTTCGCGCTTCCTCGTCGTCGGCGGACGACCCGCCGACGCCGTGGACGACGTCCTTTACGAGTACGATTCCGCCTTCGTTTTCCGAAAAAGCCACGTTCTGAAAACCAGCCCCGACTCCAAGGGAATTCCTTCCGTCGAGTTCGCCGACGGTTCCTGGTGGTTCGGCAGCGGTCCATCGGCGTTGCTGCGGACCGACGATGCGTTCCAAGCCGTGCGCCGCTATGATTTCGACGCCGTCGCTGGTTTGGCGCGGCTGCCCGACGGCCGTTTTTTGGTCGCCCGCGGCTCGTGCGAACCGGGCCGCCTCTGCCAGGGCCGATTCTTCGTGGCCGTCGTGGACGAGAGTCAGGGCCTTCGGTTCGACCGAACCCGCCGCCGCATCGATTGACCAGCGCTTTTCCGTCGTCGGGGTTTCAGCCGACGGCCAACGGCTCGGCGTCGCGCCGAAACTCCGCCGCCCGTCGGTGCAGACCGTCGCCGTCCACCGCCTCCCAATCCGTTTTCCACGCTTGCGCCACCGTGTATCCTTCGTCCCAATAGCCGACGCCGCGCGCTTCCGCCTGCCAGCGGCCCAACCGTTCCACCGCCGCCGGCAGCACCTGCACCGCCCGATACAGTTCGACGCGGTCGCTCAAACGGCGGAATCGGTCCGTCCAAACTTCCGACAACGCGGCGACGGACCGTCGACTCGGAAAATCGAAGGCCGCCGCCGACAAGACGAACCGGCCCAAATCGCGTCGGCCGGCGGCGTCGACGGCGTCGAGGTACTCTTGCAGCGTCCGGCCGCGCCGTTGCCCCAACACCAGCGACCGCCGGCTGGTCGTCTGCGTCAGCATCGCCCGTTCGGCCGTCGCCCATTGTTCGGCCAGCCACGGTTCCAACGCCTCCAACACCCATTCGCCGGGGCCGGCCGTCCAAAATGACCAATCGAGATCGGCGTCGACTTGAACGGTGGCCGTGACGCTCGGCGGCGGATCGCAGAAGTCTTCGGCGTAGCCCAGCCGTACGAGTGGGTGGTGGACGAAGACCGGCCGCCACCGCAACGGCGCCGCGTCAAGGACGGTCCGCAACGCGCCGTAAGCCAGAAAAACCAGCAGTTCATCGCCGACGGTCGCTCGCGACGGCGATTTTTTTTCCGGGTCGGCGGCGTACCGTCGCGGTTCGTCGACTTCCGGCCGACGGGGCGTCGCCGCCGTCGCCCACCTCAGAAAATCCAGCGACCGCCCGGTGAAGCTGAGCGCCCGTTCCTCCATTGGCCGTCGTTCCCACAGCCGGCCGGCGGTCGGCGACCCTCGGCGTAGAAACCGTCGGCGCCGCCACCCGCCGCGCCGCGCGACCGCGTCCACGATGCCGACGGCCAGCCGCTGCTTGATGAGCAAGACCGCGTCGGGACTCAGAAATTCCGTCATCTTTACGTGGTTCAGCAGCACCGGAACCGCCCGTTCCGGCGAGCCGAATCCCAGGAAGAAGTCAAGGAGCGTCAGCAGCCGATGCTCGAAATCGTCGAGGACGCGCGGAACGGCGTCGGCGGTCGTCATCGGTCGTTTTCCTTTCCGCCGATTGGCGCCGGCGGTCGGCGCCAGAACTCGCGGGCCTGCGGCGCCGGGAAACCGTTGACCGTCAGCACGCCGTTTTCCAGCCGGATTTCCAGCGTGTTGGGCCGACGCCACGCCGGGTCGTCGGGCGAGTAGCGCGACGTAAGAAAGTGAATGTCTTGATTCGTCGATCCGATCCAGCGCCGTTCGGTTTCGGGGTGATCCTGTTCGTACGGGCCGTCGACCAGTAGGTCGGTCGCGGCCAGCAAACGGTCGACGGCCGCGTCGCCGCGGGCCTGCAATTCAGTTAATTTAAACCCGCTATAAACCATCACCGTCAGACCGAGCGCCTGCACGGCTTCGGCAAGATCGGCCGCCATGGGATGGGCCGTCGGCTCTCCGCCTAACAGAGAAACTCCTTCGACGCGCGTTGGGTCGGCCGCCGCTGCCGCGACCTGCCGAACGACCTCCGCCAGCGGAATCGAAGTCCCCCCCGAAAACGGCAGCATTTCCGGGTTGCAACACCCCCGGCAGCGCAGCGGGCACCCCTGAAACCAAACGGCGAACCGCCGGCCGGGCCCTTCGGCCTCGGTGCAGGGAACGATCCGCGCGATGGAAAGAAGGCCGTTCGTCGGTCCGTCCTCGGTTCTTAGAGAGATGGTCTTAGCTTCGCGGCGATTCATTCAGAATCGCTCGCAGTTCGCCGGCGTAGCGCGGGATCTCCTTGAATGGATCCTCCGGCTCTTCGTACTCCAGCACCACGTAGCCGGCGTAGTCGGCCTTCCGCAGAATGTCGAC
>JBOFFD010000134.1:0-8253 GCA_051648425.1 Planctomycetia bacterium | reverse complement strand
CACCGCAACGCCTTGGACTACGCTCGAACCCTGAAACGGGTCTTGCAACCCGCCTGATTGTCTGGTATCGCCACCGGCACTACCAGTTTCGCACCCGACGCATCACTCGAAAACCACGTCCCGACGGCGGGCTTCCGTCGGGTCGGCGACGGCGCATGGGACGTTCCACGATGGCTGAACAAGTGCTTTTGGCGGCGATGCTCCTGTTGGTGGGCGCTGCGGACGACGGAGCGCCGGAGGCGTCCGACGCCGGCAAACGGACCGGCACCATCCTGGCCCGCGTCGACAACCGCGTGGTGCTGCTCGAAGACGTTCTACCGATGGTGCGCGGCAAACTGGCGCAGGCGAAGAAGCAACTGCCCGCCGACCAGTACAAGAAGGTCGAGTGGGAGCTTCTGAAACAGGCCGTCCAAGTTAAGATTCAGCGAGAGGTCATCCTTTCCGAACTCGAAATGAAGGTTGAAGGAAACAAGCAAGTCCTCGAGCGAGTCCGTCAGTCCGCCGCCAAGGATTTCGAGAAATTCCTGCTGGAACGGGGCCGCGAAGCCGGTCTTAAGTCGCGGGCGGACATCGTCAAGCAGTTGGAATCCGAAGGCTCGACCCTCGCCGACCTTCAGACCGACTTCATCGATAATATGGTGTCACAGCAATTCCTGATGAGCCTGCTCCGGAACCAAGTGAAAGAACCGACGCGCGAAGACCTGCTGCGGTACTATCAAGACCACGCGAAGGATTTCAGTCCGGAGGCGGGCGCCGAGTGGCGTCACATTGAAATTAAGAAAGGCGACGACCCCGCCGCCGCCCTGCGCAAGGTGCAGGCCGTCTTTCAGAAGTTGCAGTCCGGCGGCGACTTCGCGGCGATCGCGAAGAAGGAAAGCGACGGACCGACGGCCGATTCCGGAGGCTCGTGGCCCCGCACCAGCCCCGGCAGCTACGCCGTCGCCGCCGTCGACCAGGCGATTTTCAGCGCGCCGGTGGGCCAAGTTTCGCCCGTCGTCGACGGCGGCGATAGCTTTCACATCGTGAAGGTCGAATCGCGAAGCGACGGCTCGCCGAAACCGTTCGAGGAAGTACAGGACGACATCCGCAACAAGATCAAACGCGAACGGGTCGTCGGCTTGCGGAAAGGCAAAATGGAAGAGATTCAGAAGCGGCACTTCATCGAAACGGTGTTCGACGACCGCGACGCCGATTCACCGTGACCGATCGACCGCCGACGGATCGGCGAACGGTCGAAGGGCGTCGAGCCGACGGCTTCCAATGAACTCCATAACGGCCGCTTCGTCACCGAGTTGCTCCAGCGCCCGCCACGCCCCGCAAAAATCACCCGTTTCATAGCGTAGAAGCGTTTCGGTTTCGGGCCCGCCCAACCGGCCCCAGCGATGGTTCAACAACACTTCGGGCGACGAAACGGCCTCCAAGTCCACCAACAACTGCAACAACAACGGCGACACTTCGTCCGCCAACATCTCCGGGCTCGTCGTCGCTTCCACCGACCAACGGTCCGGGGCGCCGTCGATCAACGCGGCAACCGGTTGCAAAAAGTCGTAGGTCGTTCGGCGAGGTTCGTCCGGGTCGCCATTGACAAGCGTTCGCGCCGTCGTGAAGGTCAAGCCGACTTCGATGTGAAAGTCGGCGCGGTGGTAGGTGGCGTCGCGATCGACTTCAAAGAAGATTATTTGCGTCATTTGAGGGAGCGTGCGGTGAAAGGTCAGCGCTTGGCGCTCGAAGCCGGCGGCCTGCGCCAGAAGAACGCCGTACCGGCCGACCGCCAAGTGAATGATATCGCCGGCCCGCATATCGACCTACCTTCAGCGCATACTAGGCGCGTCGGAACTGGCTCACAAAAGACCAAAAACCAGGCGCACCGTCTCCCGTCTTGGGAAGCCGGTTGAATCGCCGTGATTTTTCATTGCGATCGAAAAAATGTAGGCGATTGAATGATTTACGGTGAAGCCGGCTGGACGGCAAGCGACAGTGGTCGAACGGTCTCCACGAAATCGACCGCCGGCCGATCCTTCGCCGCCGGGTCTTTGTGGTACGGAACCTTCGCCGTCGCCGTCCAGGCGAGGGTGTGGTCGCCGACGGGCGTCGCCTTGTCGACTTCGATCGTAAACTTGACCTCCGCCGCTCCGTCGCCGATTTCGACCGCCGGGAACTTGAACCACACTTCGGAGACCGCCAGCCGTTGCAACCCGGCCTTCGTCGTGAAGCCGGCCGCGTAGCGTTCGATCACCGCCCGCACTTCGACTTTCTCGCCCGCCTTTACCGTCGCTTGGCTGGGCTCGAACCGCACGCGGAACGGCGCCTCTTCGGCCGAGACGGCGGCGGTCAAGGATTGCGCCGGTCGGGCCGAGGCGTCGCCCGGTTGGTTGTTGCCGGCGCGGTCCCAAAGCCGCACGAACGGCTCGATCGGCTTTTCGACCGGGGCGCCGTCGACGGCGCCGACCGCCGCCAGCTCCAACAGACCGGCGGCCGGCGTGGCGTTCCGTTCGCAGTGCAACACCGCCACGCCGCGCTCGCCGTGAACCACGCCCGGTTCCAGCGACACCCCCGGCGGCAGTTTCTTGGCGACGATTTTCAGCGGGACGTTCGGCAGGCCGTCGTCCTGAACGACGATTTCCAGATGCGCGGTTCCACCCCGACGGATGGAAGTTCCCACCGCCGCTGGCCCGTCGGCTTGGGTCGCGGCCGCCTCGAACCGCGCCGTCGCCCTGGCGATCCGCAGCACGTAGGCGTATTCCGGCCCTCCCTTCAGATTCCGTTCCTGAACCACCACCCGGACCGCTTTTCCGGGTTGCAGGTCGGCGACGTTCCTCGGGTCGCGATGCAAGCCGTGGAAGCCGCCGGCGGCGCGGGCGCCGAAGTCGTCGTGCTCGCCGAGGTCGCGGCCGGTTTCGTCGATCCAGACGAAGTACGGGTCGGCCGGCACGCCGAGGCGGGCGCAGAACACCTCGCAAACGTATCGGCCCCCCTGCCCTTCCGGCACCCGAAAGGCGAACCAATCGCGGTCGCGGGGGGCGTCGAACCGACCGTCCACGACCGCCGGCAACGTCAGCGGTTGCGGCGCCAGTGGATAGTCGTTCGGCTCCGATTCGGGCGTGGGCGGCGCGGAGACGGGCAAGACGGCGATCGACCCGAACGAGTCGCCGCCCCATATCGGCCGCCACGTCACCCCGGCGACGCCGAAGGTGGCGGCGGTCGGCAGACCTGAAAAGGCGGCGGGGTGGTCGAGAAACTGAAAGACGACGGGCGGTGCACCGACGGGCGGCGCCGTCCACGTTCGCACGTCCAGCGACCGGCCGACCGGACGACCGGCGAGCGGCTTCGCGTCACCGCCCAACTGATGCCCGAAGACTTGCAGAATCGGTGCGACGCCGACGGCGGCCGCCTTCGGCGCGGCACCGACGACGTACGGTTTTTCGGTGGCGATCAGTCGGTAGACGAAGCCGCCGCGATAGGTCAAATCAGAAACGATCAATCGGTGCGGTCCGTCAACCGTCGGCGTGTACGCCAACAGCGGGTCGCGGCCAAGGGCGTCGGCGTTCAGCGCCACCAATCGACCGGCGGGGTCGAGTAGCGTGAGGGAACCGTCCATCGGCGAGTCGATGCGTTGGGCTTGCAGATCGAGAACGATCGGTCGACCCCGCTTCAAATCGATGCGGTAGCGGTCGTCGCCGTCGCCGTCGGACACCCCGGAAACCGCCGACTCGATTTCAAGAATCGGGAGGTCGGTCGCGTCGGGCTTCGGCTCGACTTCGACGACTTCCTTGAGGCCGCGGCTAACGGTGAGCAGGCGGGGATTCGTGATGCCGAAACGGCCGACGGCCCAGACGTCGTACGTGCCTGGTGGAATGGAAGCGTCGACGACGACGCGGAACTTGCCGGGGGCGGTCGGTTCGGCGGTGAGGCCGGGGCGGGCGAAGACCAGCGCTTTGACGTCGTCCAAATCCTTGCCGACGAGCGTAACCTCGGCCGCGCCGCCGACGCCGGTCGGTTCAAGCCGTTCCAAGCGCGGCGCTGGCGGCTGCGACCAGACGGGCGTCGCCGCGAAACCGATGCAGACCGCGACGACGAAGATCCTAAACGGCACCGCGGTCACCCGGTCAACTCGGGGATGGGGGAGCCTTCGGAAAGGACGGGCATCGGCCGGCGGGCGTTGTCGTGGAAGGTGTGGTTGCGATCGATGCCGACGGTGTGGTAGACGGTGGCCAGCACGTCGCCGGGGGTGACGGGCCGTTCGGTGGGATACTCGGCGCGGGCGTCGGTGCGACCGATCATCGAGCCGACCTTGAGACCGCCGCCGGCGAAGAGGACCGACATGGCGCCGGGCCAGTGGTCGCGGCCCGACCCTGGATTGACCCGCGGCGTCCGGCCGAACTCGCCCATCGTCAACACGACCACCCGGTCGCCCAGGCCGCGTTCATACACGTCGCCGACCAGTGCCGCGACGGCGCGATCGTACTTCGGCAGCAGGTTTTCCCGCAACGCCTGGAAGTTCTGTCCGTGGGTGTCCCAACCGCCCATGTCGACCGTGACGAACCCAACGCCCGCTTCGACCAGCCGGCGGGCCATGAGGGCCGACTGACCCCAAGTGTTGCGGCCGTAGGCGTCGCGCGTTCGCGGGTGTTCGCGGTTAAGATCGAAGGCCGCGACGGCCCGCGGATTGACGATCATTTCCATCGCTTCGCGGTAGAACGAATCGAGTCCGACCGCGACCCCCTGGTCGTCCAGATCCCGGCGGATACCGTCGACTTCCCGCAAGAGCGCGCGACGATCGTCCAGCCGCTCGGCCGACACCCGCCACGACCGTTTAAGATTCCGCACCTCGAAGTACGGACTGTTCGGATCGCTGCCGGGGTGGAACGGATTGTAAGACGCACCAAGATAGGCGGCCTTGTTGAACGGCGCCTCGTGCGGCAGGTTGACGAACGCCGGCACGCCTTCCGCGTTGGCGCCGCGAAGCTTCGCGTTGATCGACCCCATGCTGGGGAACACGTTTTCTTGAATCTCGAGCGTCGGCATCCGGCCGGTGTTCATCCACTGCGCCGCCATCGCATGGCCGGCGTTAGAGTGGGTGACGCTGCGGACGACCGAAAACTTATCGGCGATCCGCGCGTGCTGCGGCAGATGTTCGGATACGCGCATGCCCGAAACGTTGGTTTCGATCGGCTTGAATTCACCGCGAAACTCGGCGGGGGCGTCGGGTTTGAGGTCGTACATGTCGATGTGGCTGGGGCCGCCGCCCAACCAAACGAGAATGACGGCCGCGTCCTTCCGGGGCGACGCGGCGGACGCCTGGGCGCGCAGCAGGTCGGTCATGGTCGCGCCGCCCAGCGACAGCGCGCCGACCGTGAGGGCCGTCCGGCGCGAGACGCCGTCGCAGTCCGGCTTCGTCCGCTTCCCGATGAACTCGATCATGTTCGGCTCATTTCCCAGCTAGGCGTTAAGGCAGGCGGTCTTAGTGGTTGAAGATGAACTCTTTGCTGTTGACCAAAGTCCACAAAAGGTCTTCGGCGCCGCGGCGGCGGGCGTCGGCCGGCGAGGCGTTCGGAATTCGTTTCAGTCCGGCGGCGAGGTAGGATTCGGCCCGGGAGCGTTCGGCGTCGGCGGGGTAGCGGCCGTAGGCGGCCAAGTAGAGTTCGTCGACGATCTCGCGGTCGGTCTTATTCGCCTTCATCAGCTTGTCGACGCGCGAGTGGTCGCCGGCGATCTTATCTTCGACTTCGCCGGAGTTCGCGAGTAAGAGAACCTGTGAAAGATTGGCCCCGGCGGAGCGGGCGCACTCGCAGGTGTTGGATCGTTTCGGCCGGCCGAAGGTCTCGAAGAACTGCGAGCCGAACCCCTCGTGCGGCAGGTCGACGGCCCGACCGCCCCTGAGCAGGCCGCCGCCGAAGTTCGATTTCGAGCCGCAGGCGTCGTCGACGGCGTCGACCACCACCTCGGCGATCAGTCTTTTCGCGTAGTAGCGGGCGAAGTTGCGGCCGTCGGCGGCGTTGGCGTCGATCGGCGCGCTCGACCGTTGGTAGGTGGCGCTGACGGCGATGGTGCGCAGCACCCGCTTCATGTCGAACTTGTGTTCGACGAAGTCGGCGGCCAGGGCGTCGAGCAGTTCGGGGTTGGACGGCGGATTGGTCGCCCGCATGTCATCCACCGGATCGACGATCCCCTTGCCGAACAGGTGGCCCCAATAGCGGTTGACGAGCGCCTTGGCGAAGTAAGGATCGGTTGGTCGGCTCATTTGATCGACCAACACGTGGCGAGGGTCTTCGTCGGGGCCGATGGTCAGTTCGGGGCCGTCGAGATACTTCGCCTTCGGCGTCTGACCGGTGATCGGATGCCGTTCGCCGCGTTGATTGGCCCGGGCGAAGTGGATGGGCATCGGTTCGCCGGACCCCTTGCGCTTCACACGGGTGAAGAAGCCGGCGAGACCGTAGAAATCGCTCTGGCTCCATCGTTCGTACGGGTGGTGGTGGCACTGAGCGCATTGCAGCCTCAGGCCGAGGAAGAGTTGGGCGGCGTCGGCGGTGGCGAAATGGAGTTCGTCGTCGCGTATCTGCCAGAACCAATTGACGGCGGGCGACTCGCGCCAGTCGCCCGACGCCGCCAGCACGCCGCGAACGAGTTCGTCGTACGGCCGGTTGTAGGCGAAATGCTCGCGCAACCAGTTTTGGAAGGCGAAGGCGGCCGTGGCGGAACCGGCGTCGTTCGAGTTCCGCAGGATCACCCCCCATTTCAAAGCGAAGAACGAGGCGTACTCCGGGGAATCGAGCAGCCGATCGACCAACGCCGAGCGCTTGTCGGGGTTCGTGTCGGCAAGGAAGGCGCGAACCTCATCGACCGACGGCAGTCGGCCGGCCAAGTCGAGATGCACGCGGCGGTTGAACTCGGCGTCGGAGGCGGTCGGCGAGGGGCGGATGCCGAGTTTCCGCCATTTGTCCATCGCCAAGCGGTCGACGAAGTTGACCGGCGTGAAGTCGGGATCGGCGGCGGGCGGACCGTAGGGCACCATCGCCTTGAAAACGGCGACCTTCCCCATGTAGCGGGCCATGATGGCGGCTTCGCCGGTGGCCGCCTGGGTGCGCACCAAGCCGGCGTCGTCGGCGACCGCCAGCAGTTCGTGATTGGTGTCAAACTGCGTTTCGCGAGTGACGTCGCGGCCGGCGCCGTCGCTGTAGCGGACGACGACCGACAACTGTTGCGTCGCGTTCGGCGCCAGGATCGCCTCCGCCGGGTGAATCTCCAGGCCGACGACTTCGGGGGCGTTCGCGGCTTCGCGCGGGCAGCCTTGGGCGATCCATCGTTGAACGACGCGGTACGGTTCTTCGTCGGGATTCCAGCGCCGGCCGCCGCCGTGCGCCGTCTTCGCGGCGCCCTTCCGCAACAAGAGACTGCTTTCCGGCGCCGCCGGGAAGACGCGCCGACCGCGGGCTTCGGCCACCAGCGCCTTGTAGTCGAACTCCGGGTCGAAGCCGAAGAGCGACAGCTTGAAATTGTTCTGGCCGCTGGCCTTGCCGTGGCAGCCGCCGGCGTTGCAGCCGTGGCGGGTCAAGAGCGGAATGATTTCGCGGACGAAGTGAACCGGGCGGTCGACGCCCGAGGCGGCCACCGTCGCCGGCAGCGTAATCTTCACGCCGTCGTACTCGATTTCGATGGACGCCGCGCCGTCGGCGACCGGCGAAAGATACCCCGTCGCGTCGACGGCGACGACCGCGCTCGCCGACGACCGGTAGACGGCGGCGCGCGTCACGTCGCGGCGGAAGTCGCCGTGGCTCCAGGTCACCACGAGTTGCCGGCGGTCGTGCAAATCGTTGGCGGCGACGGTGGATGGGTGGACGAGCAGTTCGGCGGCGGTGGAAATGGCGGGCGCGGCGAAGCAAACAACAATCACAACGAAAGCGCACCAACGGTGGCGTGGAGAGGTTGTCATTGCGTGCGCCTCGCGGACGGTGGGAAATCGGCAGTAATGTAGGATAGCCCGAGGGAGGCTCCGCGTCAATCCGTCGCACCAACCAAACCAAAGCTGGGGGGGTCCGTCGAACCGACGAGCTCGTTTGGTGGTCCCACAAGGTTTCTCGGCATTTTCCGCCCGACCGCGCCGGCCGCACTGATCCTGAGAAACCGGAAGACCGATAGATCACGTAGAAGTGCGCCGCGAGGCACGCGCGGACGCCGTCGGCATTGGCTGGCGGGACTTGCAGGAGATCGGATTCATGGACGGTCGGACCCTGACGAAAACGCTGTCGATCGTCG
>JBOFFD010000133.1:0-2388 GCA_051648425.1 Planctomycetia bacterium | reverse complement strand
CGGCCGTCGCCGGCGCCGTCGTCTCCGCCGACGCCATGTTCACCCACCGCGACTTCGCCGCCCGAGTCCGGGCGGCCGGCGGCCACTACATCCTCTTCGCGAAGCGGAATCAAGCGACGTTGAAACAAGACGTCGAACTGCTGCTCGCGGCGCCGGTCGACCCGGCCCTTCCCCCCTCGGCGGCAGCGGCTGGCGGCGGCCGACCGGCGGACGCATCGCGACGTCGACAAAGGGCACGGCCGGCGTGAAGTCCGCGTCCTGACGACGGCGACGACGCTGAACGGCTACCTGCGGCGGAACCTGGACTGGCCGGACGTCGGGCAGGCGTTCCACCTGCGGCGGGAGCGGACGAAGGGCGGCCGAACGACGGTGGAGGAAGTGGTCGGGATCACGAGCCTGCCGCGCGAGCAGGTGGACGCGGCCGGGCTGCAACGACTGGTGCGGCGGCACTGGGCGATCGAGAACGGACTGCACTACGTGCGGGACGTGACGTTCGGCGAGGACGGCTGCCGGGTGCGAAAGGGGCAGGCGCCGCGAGTGTTGGCGGCCCTGCGGAACGCCGCGCTGGCAATGCTGGGCCGACTGAAAACGCCCAGCGCCGCCGCCGGCCAACGCCGCTGCGTCCTCCGCCCCAGACTACCCGTCCAACTCATCTTTCAACAGGACTGACAGAATCGAACGGCCCTGGGGAACTGCGGCTTGTCGCTTGATTTTTCGGCGTCGGGCGGTATATTTCGTCGACCGGGCGATTGGCTCAGTTGGTTAGAGCGCCACGTTGACATCGTGGAGGTCACTGGTTCGAGTCCAGTATCGCCCAATTCCTCTCCGGCAGTTTTTCCGGCCAGCGACGATTTTCACGTCTTCTGCGTTGGCTTGCGAATTTCAATTTCCGATGATTCGCCTCGCCGTATTCGCAGCTACTATAGAAAAATTGGTAGAGCGGACGCGTTTTGAACCGGCTCGCGGGACTTGACGCGCTCGGCGCGATCGGCGATACGGCGAATCGGCCGGCGGAGTTTCGTCGGCGGGAGTGCCAATCGATGAACTCTGCCCTGGAATCGCCGTCGGCCGTCGCCCCGAATCATCGAACCGACGGTGCGACGCCCGCGGCCGCCACCAAACCGGCCGCGCGGGGCGGCAAAGTCAAAAAGACCTGCTTCGTCGGCTTCATACTAATCGTCGGCGGCGTCGGCGCCCTCGTCGCAGCGCTCAGCCACCGCCCCGCCTTCTACGTCGAGCGAGTGGAAAAGACCGATTCGGCGGTGGAGCGGGTCTTGTCCAGCCAGTGCGTCAGCAAGGCCGTCGCGCTGGTCGGCGAAATCGACCAGCAGAGCAAATGGTCGGCGTCCTTCGGCGAGGGGCATCTCAACGCCTGGCTGGCGGTCGACATGGTCGACAACCACGCCGACACGACGCTGCCGCCAGGGGTCGACCACCCGCGGCTGGCGTTGCAGGACGGTTCGATCCTGCTGGCGTTCCGTTACGGCAGCGGCGGCTTGGCCGTCGTGGTGACGACGAAGGTGAAGGCGTGGATTCCCAAGCAGAACCTGCTGGCGATGGAACTGGAAGGAACGTGGCTTGGCGCGGTGCCGATCCCCGGCAGCTACTTGCGGCGGATGATTGAAAACTTCGCCCGCGCGAACAACCTGACGGTCCGCTGGCACCGGCACGGCTCGAACCTGATCGCGCTGTTCGACTTCACCAACGAGCGGGGCCGGGTGGCCGTGCTGAAGTTCGAGGTCGCCGACAAAGAATTACGGCTACAGGGGACGAGCGGCCGCGCCGTCAAACCGGCCGGCGACTACGCCCCCGGCGCCTGACCGACTAAGACGACGCGGTCCGCTTAGGGTCACTTCGCCTCGGCGAAGGCGTACAGGTGGCCGGCGGTGCGGATGTACAGCGCGTCGTCGGCGACGACCGGGGTCGCCGCGATCCGCTCGCCGAGCTTCGGGTTCTTAACGACGACGACCGGTTCGGCGCCGCCCGCCTTCACCACCGTGACGACGCCTTCATCCAACGATGTGAAGTAGATATTGCCGGCGGCGGCCACCGGCGAGGCGTAGTACCGGCCCGGGGCGACCGCCCGCTTCTGAACGTAGATCGGCTTGCCGGTCTTCACATCGTAGGCGGTGACCATGCCGCCGTCTTTCACTAAGACGTACTGCCCGCGGTAGACGATCCCCGACGGCACGTACGGCAGCCCCTTGGTCTGTTTCCAGACGACGTGCGACTTCGCCACGTCGCCGGTACCGCCCGGCTTCAGCGCGAACGCGCTGTTGCGCGACGCCGAAATGATGCGGAGGGCTTCGTCCCATTCGGCGCGGGTCAACTTGCCGTCGTGGTCGACGTCCTGGTTGTCGAAGAAGCCCTTCATGAAAGTCTTCTCGC
>JBOFFD010000132.1:0-3126 GCA_051648425.1 Planctomycetia bacterium | reverse complement strand
GGACGGACGATCGTCGACGCGGCGTTCGGCGGAACCGACCGCGCCGACGTCTACCGGGTGACGCTGACCGAGCGGTCGATTCTGCAGGCGACCGTCGTCGCGGAACGACAAGGGAGCCGACTCGACGCCTTTCTGAAGATAGCCGGCGCCGACGGCGCTGAAGTCTCCATGGTCGACGACACCGTCGGCCGCGATCCCTCGACGACGTTGGCGCTGCCGGCGGGCGTCTACTTCATCACCGTCGGCCGGTTCGGCCGCGACACCGGCCTCTACAGCCTCGACCTTCAAGCCGTCGGTTCGCTCGAACGCCTTGAACCGATCAACGCCGTCGCGCCGCGGCCGGCCGCCGACCCCGACGCCCCCGCCGTCGCCTCGACGACCGTGGCGACCACGCTCGATTCCGCTGGCAAGCCTGACGGCCTTCGGTTCACGTTTCTTTTGACCGCGGACCTCGCCGACGGCCCGGCGCTGCGACCGGTCGACTTTCGGTTGTTCGCGGCGGGAGGCGACCGCGCGTTCCTTGACGCCGATGAACGGTCCGTCGGCGAACGAATCCGACGGGTGGAGTACACCCCCTCCAACGGCGTTTCGCCGGCGCGGCTGGTCGTTTTCGTCGCACTACCGAACGGAGCGGCCGACGCCGACGACTATCAGTTGGTCGTCCCGGCGGACCTCTTGGTCGACGACGACGGTCGCCGGGCCGCGTTTCCCGCGACCGCGACGGCGTCCTTCGACCCGACCCCCGCCCGCGTGGAGGACGCTCAGTTAACGTCGGCGTTCGTCGGTGCGGCGCCGAACCGTCTCATTCTTCAACTGCCTGACCGACCGGCCCTGGCCGACGCCGTCACCGGCGAAGCGTTGCGGGGCGGCGACCAACGGATCGCTTTCACCTTCGGCACCGGCCGCGGACGAACGACCCCCGCCGCCACGCCGCTCGACCCCGGTCGGAACCCGACCGGACCGCGCGTGCTTTCGACGGACTTCCGCCGGGTGGGCGACCAGGGCGTCTTCACGATCCGCTTCGACCAAGCCATTCAGCGATCGGAGTTGGGGCGGTCGGACAACTACCTGCTCGTCGCGGCGGGCGTCGACGGTGTTTTGGGCACGCCGGACGACGTAGCCCGGACGCTGACCGAAACCGAGGTCGCCGAGGCCGAAGACGGCTTGGCGGTGACGCTGATTTTCGACGAGCTGGCGCTGGGCGACTACGCCGTCGTCGTCGACGGCACGGTCGACCAGGAGTTCGCGGCGGCCGACCTGCTCGACCCCGCGCGCTTCACGTTGGAACGGCTGACCAACGCCGGGTCGGAAATCGTCGCCACGCCGTTCGTGTCGCTGGGCGGCTTCAACGATCGGCTGGTGGTTTCCGGCTTCGATCCGCTGCCGGCCGGCCGCTACCGCGTCACCTGGCGGACGCCGGCGAACGCCAACGGCGTGTTCTTGGACGGCGACGGGAACGGCACGGCCGGCGGCGACTACGTGGTCGAGTTCGACGTCGCGCCGCCGAACGTCGGTCCGACGCCGTCGCTGGTCGAGCAGGTCTTCGACGGCAACGCGGTCGACTTGGAAGTGGCCCACGACGAAGCGGAAGCAGAACGTCGACTCGCCGCGAAGACGTTGGCGTCACGCGCGTTCGCCTTGGAACTGCTTGCGGAAATCGACGAACTGGTCGCCGCGCTGGGTGCGGACCCCGTAGCGGCGGCGGCCGCCGTCGACGCCCGCCTGAAGACGCTGGTCGCCGATCTGTTCGACCGTTTCGGCGTGGCGCCGAACGAATACGCCGTCGTTTGGAGTTTCGACGCCCGTTTCCTGCTTACCCTGCCGATCGACGACGCCGACCCGCCGCTGCTGGCTCCGGCGATCGGCTTCGCGAGCGAAACGCTGCGGTTCGACGATCGGATCGAAGGAGCGGTGCTGGTCGATTCGTCGCAGCTTTCCCGCCGCCTGGGCCGAGGGTTCCTCGGCTTGGCGCTCGTGCCGATCGATCCGCCGGGCGGCCTGTTGGGCGGGGCGAGCTTGTCGAACGCCGACGGCTCGCCGGTGGCGCCGAACTTGACCTTCCGCTTCGACCGCACGCCGACGGCGTCGACCGGCGCTTCCGGGATTCTGTACTTCGGAAACGACGGCTTCGCGGGTTCTGAATCGTTCCTCGACGCGGCCCCGGCGTCCGAACTTGTCGTCGCGCCGGCGGGCGTCACCGGGCTTGACGCGCTGGGCGTCTTCCTGGACCGCGAAGTGCGGTCGCGGATCGCCGAAGTCTTGGACCTCGCCGACCCGCTGGTCGGCAGCCTGTTGGTGGCGTGGTTCGATCCGGTCGACTTCGTTTTGGAAGACGCGAAGGGACGGGGGATCGGACAGGTCGGCCGGCAGACGGCGCGAACGACGAACGGTTCCTACTATTCGGGCGACGGCTTGACGGAGTTGGTCGTCGTGCCGCAGGCGCTGGCCGACCGCTACTCGTTGGCGTTGGTCGGCCT
Source organism: Planctomycetia bacterium (assembly GCA_051648425.1). Classification (GTDB taxonomy): domain Bacteria; phylum Planctomycetota; class Planctomycetia; order Kolteriales; family Kolteriaceae; genus JBOFFD01. The sequence goes on along the minus strand of JBOFFD010000132.1, from coordinate 649 downwards.
GGGAGGGCCGTATCGCGCGGGAACGAGTTTCCAAACGCCGACCGCGGCTGAGTCGATCGCGCTGCAAGGTTTGCTGAAACGCGACGCCTCGCTCGTGGCGGTCCTTGATTTTCGGTCTGACAAGACGGACCCGACGACGCCCTTGCCCGGACGGCCGGCTGGTCCGCCCGGTCCGTTGGCCGCCGTACTTCGCGCGACCCAAGACGCGGCGGACGGGGACGCCGGCGACGGTCCGGCGCCGCCCGGCCTCGGCGGCGGACCGGGCGACGACGGTTTAGACGGCGCCCCGGGGGGCGACGGCGACGGGCCGGGGACCGACGGCCTGGGCGGCCTGGCGTCGACGGCCGGCGCCGGGCTCGGCTTCGCGCAATTGGGCGGTCTGGGCGTTGTCGGCTCGTCGCTCCTTGATGCGGTCGATACGATCAGCCTGACCTCCGTTCTGGAAGTTTCGATGGCGGAAAGCGATTTCAGCGACGTGACGCTCGGTGTCGGGCGGAACGGCTCGCTCGGTTCCGGCGAGGCGTCGACCCGCTGGGCGCGGGAATGGGCCGAGGCCGCCCAAAAGTTGACCTCGGCGTTTGAAGCGACCGTTTCGGAGAGTTTGGGCCGGGAGTGGACGACCGCCGAGTCGCTCGGCGCGGCGCGATCG